>CAVEDG010000001.1:0-20816 GCA_963614205.1 bacterium
CTTCTTGTCCACGAGGAACACGCGCACGCTCTTGACCACGCCGCCCTCGTTGCCGTCCTCGAAGTCGTCGTTCTCGGCGGCCGCCGCGTCCGCGAGCTCCGCGAAGCGCGAGGCGAAGACGCCGATAATGCCTTCGAGCTGGTCGGCGACCGCGCTCGGGGGCACCTGGTAGCGGTCGTGCGCCTTGGCGAGCTTGGCGAGATGCGCCTTCGTGATCTTGCGGTTCTTCGGGATGATGATCTCGCCCGTCTCGGCGTCCACCACGTCGAGCGGCACCTTCTCGCTGAGCAGACGGTCGGAAAGCGCGTTCGTGAGGTCGAGCTCGATCTTGCGGCGCATGTCGGCGCGCTTCTTCTCGGCCTCGCGCTGGGCCTTGCGCGCGCCCTTCTCGTCTTCCTCGCCCGCGGGCGTGCGGGCCAGCTGCTGGGCCGTGGTCACGCGCACCGCCATCACCACGCCCGTGGTGCCCGGCGGCACCGTGAGGGAGGTGTCGCGCACGTCGGCCGCCTTCTCGGCGAAGATCGCGCGCAGCAGGCGCTCTTCCGGCGAGAGCTCCGTCTCGCCCTTCGGCGTGACCTTGCCCACGAGGATGTCGCCCGGGTGCACTTCCGCGCCCACGCGCACGATGCCGTCGCTGCCGAGGTTCTTGAGCGCGTCCTCGCTCACGTTCGGGATGTCGCGCGTGATTTCCTCGGGCCCGAGCTTCGTGTCGCGCGCGCCGCAGTCGAACGTGACGATGTGCAGCGACGTGAGCACGTCCTCGCGCACGAGGCGCTCGTTCACGAGGATCGCGTCCTCGAAGTTGTAGCCGCGCCACGACATGAACGCCACGAGCAGGTTCTTGCCGAGGGCGAGCTCGCCCTGGTCGGTCGCGGGGCCGTCCGCCAGGCAGTCGCCCACCTCGATCTTCTGGCCGTGCTTGACGATCGGCTTCTGGTTGAAGCACGTGCCGGCGTTGCAGCGGCGGAACTTCTGCAGGTTGTAGCGGCGCACGCCCTTGGCGGGATTGTCGTCGAACTTGGCCTTGCCCGACGGCAGCTTGCCGTCCGGCGTGACCATGATGAACTCGGCGCTCACGTAGGCGACCACACCGGGCTGGTCGGCGCACACGATCACGCGGCTGTCCTTCGCCGCCACGCCTTCGAGGCCCGTGCCCACGTAGGGACGCTCGCTGCGGAGCAGCGGCACGCCCTGGCGCATCATGTTCGCGCCCATCAGCGCGCGGTTCGCGTCGTCGTGCTCGAGGAACGGAATCAGGCCGGCCGCGATCGAGATCACCTGCATCGGCGCCACGTCCATGTACTGGACTTCGGCGGCGGGCTTGTCGCAGAACTCGGTCTTGTAGCGGCACGTCACGCGCGCCTCGGCGAACGTCTTGTCGGCGTTGAGCGGCGCGTTCGCCTGCGCGATCACGTACTGCTCCTCCACGTCGGCGGGCAGGTACTCGACCGTGTCCGTCACCTTGCCGTCGCGCACCACGCGGTACGGCGTCTCGATGAAGCCGAAGCGGTTGATCTTCGCGTAGAGGCCGAGCGAGGAGATGAGGCCGATGTTCGGGCCTTCAGGCGTCTCGATCGGGCAGATGCGGCCGTAGTGCGAGGGATGCACGTCGCGCACCTCGAAGCCCGCGCGCTCGCGGGAGAGGCCGCCCGGGCCGAGGGCCGAGAGACGCCGCTTGTGCGCAAGGCCCGAAAGCGGGTTCGTCTGGTCCATGAACTGGCTCAGCTGCGAACGGCTGAAGAAGTCCGCGATCACCGCGGAGAAGGTCTTGGAGTTGACGAGGCGCTGCGGCGTGAGCTCGCCCGCGTTCTCCTTGTCCGCGCCGTGCAGCGTCATGCGCTCGCGGATGAGGCGCTCGGTGCGCGCAAGGCCGATGCGGCACTGGTTCTCGAGCAGCTCGCCCGTGGTGCGCACGCGGCGGTTGCCGAGATGGTCGATGTCGTCCACCTGCTCGCGGCCCATGAAGATGCGGAACAGCAGGCGGATCGCCTCGATGACCTCGATGCCGCTCTCGTGCAGCGTGCGCAGCTCTTCGGGCACCTGGCCGGAGAGGCCGAGCTTCTTGTTGATCTTGTGGCGGCCCACGTAGCCGAGATCGTAGTGGTCGAGGTCGAAGAAGAGGCGCTGCATCATCTGCTTGGCGTTCACCACGGTCGGCGGATCGCCGGGCCGCATGCGCTTGTAGATGTCCTTGAGCGCGTCCTCCTCGTTGTGGATGCCGATCTTCGCGTCTTCGCGCAGGGTCTTGATGAGCGTGCCGTTGTCCACGGAGACGTCCACCACGTCCACGTGGGTGATGCCGGCCTCGGCGATCTGCTCCATGAGGGCGGGCGTGCAGGGGTCGTAGCGGCGGGCGAGCACGGCGTCCTTGGACTCCACATCCACGAGGTCGTCCTTCATCACGAGCATGTGGAGGTCCTTCTCCGTCCACTTCATCGCGGTGTCGAGCGTCTTGAAGTCGTAGAAGAGCTTGAGGATGGCCTCGTCCGTGCCGTAGCCGAGCGCGCGGAGGAGGGTGGTGGCGAAGAATTTCCGGCGGCGGCGGCGCTGGTCCATGAAGCACCACATCACGTCGTTCGTGTCGAACATGATCTCGATCCACGAGCCGCGGTCCGGGATGATGCGCACGGAGAGGAGCGGCTGGCCGTTGGCGTGCACGGTGCGCTCCGTGCTGATGCCGGGCGAGCGGTGCAGCTGCGAGACGATCACGCGCTCCGCGCCGTTGATCACGAACGCGCCGTCGTCGGTCATCACCGGGATCTCGCCGAGGAAGACGTCCTCGGTCTTCGTCGTGTCGCCGTCCTTGAGGGCGAACGTGGCGATGAGGGGCTTCGAGTAGGTCTCGCCCTCGTAGAGCGCCTGCTGGTAGCCGAACTTCGGCTCGCCGAGCGTGTAGTTCACGAAGTCCAGCACGTAGCGGCCGTCGTAGCTCGCGATCGGGAAGATTTCGTGGAAGATCGCCTGCAGGCCATGCTCCGCGCGCTTCGCCGGCGGCACGTTCTCCTGGAGGAACTCGTTATAGGACTGCGTCTGGATCGCGATCAGATCCGGCGGGTCGTACGTATTCTGCAGCTTGCCGAATACCTTGCGCTCTGCTTTCATGGGCTTACCTTTCGTTGTGCTTGCGCACGGACAGTGAAACTTAAACGGTTGAACTTCGAAAACGACTTCTGCTCCACCGCGAATGAAGTGTGGTAAGCGACCACTTTGTTAACTGTTTCGGCGGTGAAGAAACTAGTATACCAAAAATTGCCGCCGCCCGCAAATCGCCATCCTAGCGATCCTAGCGGCTGGAGACGAGCCAGAGGGCGAGGCCGACGAGCGGGGGCATGGTGAGGATCGAGAGGAGGGTGGTGGCGGAGACGAGGCCGACGGAGAGCGAGACGTCGCGGTCGTAGCGCACGGCGAACATGGAGGTGAGCGCGGCCACGGGCGCGGCGGCGGCCGTGACGAGCGCGGCGACCATCGTGGGCTCGAGCGCCACGCCGAGACGCATGAGTCCCCACACGCACGCGAAGAAGAGCCCCGGCACGACCACGAGGCGCAGCAGCCCCGCCACATACGCCATCGGGCGGCGCACAACAGGCCCGAACTCCGCCGTGGCGAGGTTCGCGCCAATCACGATCATCGCCAGCGGCGTGTTGAGATCCGCCAGCATCCGCACGGGCGCGCCCACCACCTCCGGCAGACGCACCGAAAAGAGAAAGAGCGGCAGCGCGAGCGCGAGGCCGATCGTGCCCGGATTCAGGAAGAGCGTGCGCAGGCGCACGTCCCGCAGCGAGCCGCAGTAGCACACGAGCCCCCAGCTCCAGAAGAGCACGTTGAACGTGACGACGTAGGTGACGCCGTAGAACACGCCGTCCGTGCCGAGCAGCGCGTACTCGAGCGGAATGCCCATGAAGCCCGCGTTCGAGAAGACGATCGCACAGCGCAGCACGCTGCGCGTGGCCACCGCGCGGTCGCGCACGCACGCATACGCGAACACCATGCCGAGCATGTGCGCGAACACCGCCAGCGCAAACGCCCACCCGAGCCCCACGAGCAGACGCGCCTCGAAGGGATGCGTCTGGAACGAGTGGACGATCAGGCACGGCGTGACGATCAGGATCAGCAGATCGACGACGCCCTTCAGGGACGCCTCGCCGAGCAGCTTCGCGCGCCGGCACGCAAACCCCACGCCCATGAGCGCGAAGAGCACGCCCACCTGGCGCGCCACGACAAGAAGGCTTTCGAGCAACCTAGTTCTCGTTCGAATGCAGGCCGCCGGAGCCGGCCTTGAAGACGATGTTGCCGCGCGTGGTGCCGGGCACGAGGCAGGCGCAGTTCCAGATGCACGCGCCGCAGTGCACGCACTTCTCGCGGTCGAACTTCGGCGCGTGGCCGGGTTCGTCGGCGGGCATGAGCGCCTGCGCGGAGCAGATCTCGATGCACGTGTGCTTCGTGCACGCGGCGCAGAGGGCGGGATCCTCGAAGGCGACGTGGTCGGCGAAGCCCGGCGCGGCCTGCACCTTGCCGCCGAGCAACAGCGCGTCCTGGTGCTGCATGAGCAGCTCGCCGTCGAAGGGAATCGGCGGCCAGCCGCAGGCGTCCATCACGGCGTCGTGCAGCGGGCGGCGCGCCTTCTCGGCGGCCTCCACGCCGGCCTTGAGCTTCGCCGCGTCGCAGCGGCGGCCCTTGAGGGCGGTCGCGAGATCGGGGATGCGCGTGGCGGGCGGCACGGACTTGAACGGCAGCGCGATGCCGAACATGCCGCGCAGCCCTTCGCCCATCATGCCCCAGAAAAAGCCCTTGTTGAAGCCGTTGCGCGCGCCCGTGGCCTTGCGCAGACGGCGGTCGAGCGCGGAGGCGCGGCGATCGGCCACGTAGGTGGCCTCGAGGTTCGCCTTGGTGAAGTCCTTGCCTTCGTCGAGCAGCTTGAGCACGGCGCGGGCGAGCAGCGCGCCGCTCTCCCACGCCTCGTCCACGCCCGCGTTGGCGAGCACGTCCGTGGTGCCGGAGCCTTCGCCGATGCGCGCGAAGCCGTCGCCGCAGAGGAACGGCTCGCCTTCCTGGCCGCACTCCTGGATGGACTTCGCGCCCCAGCTCACGAGCTTGCCGCCCTTGACGTGGCGCCAGATGTAGGGATGCTGCATCCAGTGCTGCAGGTAGCGGTAGGTCGTGCGCACGGGCGTATCCTGCCACGGCGCCACGAAGATGCCGAGCGACGCCGTGCGGTTGGGGTACACGTAGAGGAAGCCGAAGATCTCCGGCTCGGGGAAGCCGAGCGTGTGGATGACGGTGCCGGGGGCGAGGTCGCACGACTCGGGCAGCTGCACCACGGCCTTCATGCCCACGCCCCAGTCGTTGCGGTGATGGCCGGCGGGGAGGCCGAACTTCGCGTCGAGCGCGCGGCCCACGGCGCCCACGGGGCCGTCCGCCACCACGGTGAGCGCGGCCGTGACGTCCATGCCCGGCATGTAGGCGCCCTCGATGGGCGCGCCGTTCTTCTCCACGCCCTGGTCGGCGAGGCGCACGCCCACCACGGCGTCGCCGTCGAAGAGCGGCGCGGCGACGGGCGTGCCCGGCATGACCATGAGCCCCTGCTCCATGATCTTCTGCGAGGCCCACGTCATGAACGCGCCCATGGAAAGGACGAGCCCGCCGCGCTTGTCCATGAACGGCGGCGTGAACGGCAGCTCGCGCGCCTGCCACGTGCCGCCGCGCATGAAGGGTCGGCCGAGGCGGAAGGCGAGATCGCACAGGCGCGTGAGCGCGCTGCGCTTCGAGGCGCCGATGGGGTCGAAGAGGTAGGCCGTGTGCTCCGCGCCCACCGCCACGCAGTTCGGGATCTCCTTCGTGAGGTCGAGGTCGGGGAACGTGCGGCGGATCGCCTCCGCCCGCGTGACGATGCCGGAGACGCCGAAGCCCGGATCGTCCGCGCGCTCGTAGCACATCACCTGCAGCGGACAGCCCGGCATGACCTTCGACTCGTAGCGCGGCGTGCCATCCTCCTTCGTCTTGGCGAGCTCGGGCCCGAGCGTGGCGAGAAAGCCGGCGGCGGCGGGGCCGAAGCCCGTGACGACGATGTCGGCCTGCATGGTCTGGCGTTCGACTGACATTATGCGATGATCCTTCCCTTGTCCAGTGTGAGCGCGCGGTCGCAGCGCGCGGCGGCCTCGCGCGAATGCGTGACCATCACGCACGCGAACGGCGCGTCGTTGACTTCGAAAAGCAGATTGAGGATCTCGGCGCCGGTGAGCGCGTCGAGGTTGCCCGTGGGTTCGTCCGCGAAGACGATTTCGGGGCGGCACATGAGCGCGCGCGCGAGGGCCACGCGCTGCTGCTCGCCGCCGGAGAGCTCGGCGGGACGATGGCCGAGGCGATGCGCGAGGCCCACGCGGTCGAGCAGGGCGCGCGCGCGGTCGCGGGCGCCGGCGCGCGGCACGCGGCCCGTCATCGTGGGCAGCATCACGTTCTCGACCACGTCGAGCTCGGGCATGAGATGGAAGCTCTGGAAGACGAACCCCATGCGCGTGGCGCGCAGGCGCGTGCGGCGGCGCGCGGAGCCGAAGCCCGCGAAGAGCGAGACGCCACCCAGCGCCACGTCACCCGCCGTGGGCACGTCGAGCCCGCCAAGCAGATTGAGCAGCGTGGACTTCCCCGCGCCCGAGCGCCCCACCACCGCCACGTGCTCGCCCGCCGCCACGCTGAACGACACGCCGTCGAGCACGCGGATGGGCGCCTGCCCCGGCAGACGGTAGTCCTTCACGAGATTCTGGACTTCAAGCAACGCCATCGTCTCCCCTTCTCGCTTTCTAGGCGCCCAGCGCCTCGACGGGATTCTTCGACGCCGCGAGAAACGCGGGCACCAGCGCCGCGAGCAGCCCGAACACGTACACGATCACCACGACCCACACCACGTCCGCCGCCACAAGACGGTAGGGAATCGAATCGAGGCCGTAGACCGCCTTGGGGAACACCTGCACGCCGAAGCGCGCGAGCGCGTCCACGAGGTTCTGCAGATTGCGCAGCACGGCGGCCGCGAGGGCGAGGCCGAGCAGCACGCCCGCCGTGACCTGCACGAGGCCGTGCACCACGAACGCGCCCATGATCTTCGCGCGGTCGAAGCCAAGCGCCTTCAGAAGGCCGATCTCCGGCGTCTTCTGCACGGTGAGGACGAGCAGCGTGTTCATCACGCAGAAGAGCGCGACGACCGTCACGAGCATGAGCAGCAGCGCGGTCATGTTCTTCTCCACGGCAAGGGCGTTGAAGAGCTCGCGGTCGGCCTCGCGCCACGTGATCGCGCGGCAGTCCGGCGCGGCGAGGCGGATCTGTTCGCAGAGGGCGTCGAACGCGGGCGCGTCGCCGGGCGCGGCCGTCTTGAGGTGGATCGCGTAGACGCCGTGCTCGAGCCCCATCAGGTCACGCGCGTTCGCAAGCGACGTCACGCAGAAGCCGGCGTCGTAGTCGCGCTGGCCGCAGGAGAAGATCCCCGTCACGCGCCACTTGAGCGGCAGGTAGATCTCGTCGCGCGCGGCGAGCGTCTTCGGCGAGTAGACCGTGACGTCGTCGCCCACCCAGGCGCCGAGCGAGCGGGCGAGGTCGATGCCGAGCACGATGGAATCGCCTTCGAGGTCGTAGTCGCCCGCATAGGCGCGGCCGATCTTGTAGGCGGCGCGGAAACGGTCCGGCTCCACGCCAAGAAGGATCGGGGCGGAAACGCGGCCGCGGCAGGAAAGCATCACGCGCGTGTCGACTTCGGGCGACACGGAGACGACGCCCGGCAGCGCGGCGAGTTTTTCCACGAGCGCCTCCTCCTGCTCGACCACGCGGCCGCCCACGCGCGCCGTGAGGGAGACGTGCGGCTTGAAGTCGAGGATCTTCTGCTCCCACAGGTCGCCGAACCCCGTCATCACCGCGCGCACGATGATCACCACGGCGACGCCCAGCAAAACGCCCAAAACCGAAACGCAGGTGATCACGGAGGTCACGCTGCGCGTAGGGCGAAGATATTTGCAGGCAAGGAAACAGCTGAAGGGCATGAGTGCTTGGTGCTTGGTGCCTAGTGCTTGGTGCTGAGTGCCTAGTGCTTAGTGCTGAGTGCCTAGTGCTTGGTGCTGAGTGCTGAGGGCGAAGGCGGGATGAAAAAATCCGTCAACATACACGAGAATCTCCGCACTAAGCACTCAGCACTAAGCACCAAGCACCAAGCACCAAGCACCAAGCACTCAGCACTCAGCGCCCTACACGCACTAGATGTCGATCGAGACGCTGATTTCGCCGCTCTTGTCCTTGGTGAGGGATTCCACGTCGGCCTCGACTTCGGTGGCCTTCAGCGACGTGGTGGGCAGATAGCGGTAGTAGACCATCAACTGGAGCGCGGCGAGGCAGGTGCCCATCACGTCGTAGTTGTAGTAGTCCTTGTTCTCCCAGCGGCCGATCGGGCGATTCTTGCCCGAAGCGTCCTTGACCGTGACGGGCGCGCCGTCCTTGTCCGTGACCGTGATGATGGACTTCGGATAGAGGGCCTTCATCTCGGCGTTCCACTTCTTCCAGAGCGTGGCGTTGGCGGGCGTGGCGTCCTTGCACATGCCGGCCTGGTACTTGCACTGCGAGGCGTAGTAGCAGTAGTACTGGGGATTGTGATCCGTGCCGCCGGGCGCGTAGGAATACTTCTTGTCGAGGGACGGCTGCCACTCGCGCATCACGTTGAGGGCGTTGGCCACGGCGGGATCCTTCGCGTAGCCAAGCAGCTGCATCGCGAGGCAGCCCACGCCGGCGAGACCGCCGCTGCCGCCCTTGTGGTTCGTGGTGGCGCGGTAGACGAAGCCGGCCTTCTCGGAGTAGTTGCGCGTCTTGAGGCACTTGATGGCCTTCTTGATGCACTCCTCCATGCCCGGCAGATGGATGCCCGCCATCTTGCCGGCCTTCAGCGCCTGCATGGCCCAGCCGCCGAACGAAATGTCGTCGGGCTGATCCTTCGTGATGCGCGCCATGTTGTAGTTCCAGCCGCCCGTGGCCGTCTGGCCGCGGATGATGCGTCCCAGCGTCTGCTCGGCGGCCTTCTTGGCGTTCGGGTTCTTCGTCATGGCGAAGGCCTCGCACAGCGCGTAGGTGCCGATCAGGAAGCCGTATTCGGACCCGCCCGCGCCGCGCATGCGCACGTAGGGCGTGTTGCCGTTGTTGTCCTTCTGCAGATTGCCGCTCTTGTCCTTCACCACGTAGACGCTGTTGATGAGGTAGTCGAGCGCCTTCTGCACGGTGGGGCCGAACTCCTTGGAGGCGGGCGTCTCGCCGTGGGCGAGGAAGGCGAGAATCGCGAAGCCCGCGCCGGCGGCCCTGTCCATTTCCTTCTTCAGGCCGAGATCCGGCTTCTTGCCCCACGAGCCGTCGCCCTCCTGGGTGGCCTTGAGCCAGCGCAGCGCCTTGAGCACGGCGGCCTCGGTGGCGGCGTCGCCGTACTGGTTGCCGCCGCGCGTGTACTGGCCGCGCACGCCCGCGCCGCGCGAAGTGCCCATCACGTTCTTCATCGTGACCGGGCTCTTGATGTTCAGCATCGCGTCCACGGAGGCGACCTTCACGGACTGCGGTTCGGCCGTGGGCGCGGGCGAGGCGGCCTCCACCTGCGCCGTGTTGCCGATCGTCGGAACGTCCACGGAGATCTCCACGTTGTCCATCTCCGGCGGCGGTTCCGTCTCCGGCGGCGGCTCGATCTCCTCGAGATCCTCCTGCTGCTCGGCCTGCACGATCTCGACCTTGAGCTCCTTCTTCGCGGTGCCCGTCACGGCCGTGACCACGAACAGCACGATCACGAGCAGCACGGGCACCGTGATCGCGAGCACCGGGGCGATCTGGCGCTGCAGTTCCACGATCGCCTCCTTGTATTCCGGCGACGAGCGCGGCCGGCCCAGACCGGCAAACATCTTGAACAGACGGCGGAAATAGCCCTCGTCCTCGAACTTGGCCATCTCCTCCTTGAGCTGTTCCTTGAATTCCTCTTCGTCAATCGTATCCATCGCGTAGGGTCTCCCATGCCGTCAGGCGCCGCGTCGGCGGCCTCGGCTACATGCTGAAGATCGACAGGTTGTACATGCCGTACTTGTTGCACACGTCGAGCGCGTCGACGAGGTACTTGTGCGGCGAGTCCAGCGTACAGCGCACCAGCACCGTCGATTTCTTCGACGTGGCCGAGAGCTGCTTGATGTTGCGGTCCAGCTCCTTGAGCGACACGCCGCGGCTGTTGAACACGAAGCCGCCGGGGCCGATGTCGATCTTGATCTGGTTGTCGTTCTCCTCGCTTGCGGCGGACGGCGCGGCGTTCGGCGCCGGGCGGTTCGCGTTGAGCTTGGAGAAGATGTCCTCCTGCTTGATCGTGACGACGAAGAAGATGATCAGTTCGAACACCACGTCGATCATCGGCGTCATGTCGAGCTGCGGATTGTCCTGTTCCTTGCGTGCCATGGTGGAGACCTCACTTCTTCCCGGCCTTCTCGGTCTTGCGGTCGTACACCGCCACGAACGAGAGCTTCCAGATGCCGTTCGCCGTGCAGGCGTTCATCACGTCGGCCACGAACTTGTGCCGCACGCGGTAGTCGGCGCGGATGAGCACGGGGAACTCCCCGTACTTGCGCTGGCGTTCCTTGACGCGGCGGCCCAGTTCGCTGGGCGTGATCGTGACGTCGCACATCGAAATGCGCCCGTTGCGCGCGATGTCGACGATCAGGTGCGTGGGGGGCAGTTCCTCCGGCGTGAGCTCGATGCCGTGCTTGCCGTCCTCCAGGCGCACCGTCTCATCCTTCGCCGTCGCCTGGGTGAGGGTGACGACGAAGAAGATGATCAGTTCGAACACCACGTCGATCATCGGCGTCATGTCGAGCTGCGGATTGTCCTGTGCCTTGCGTGCCATGTTCGACGATCCTCTGTGGATCCTTCGGAACCGGGCTTAGCCCTGGGCGTTGGCGTCGTCCACGACCTCGACGTTGCGCAGGCCCTTGAGCAGCTCCATCGTGAGCGCCGTCATGCGCATGATCAGGCGCGTGGCCTTGTTGCGCAGCGAGTAGTACACGGTGATGGACGGAATGGAGACGCACAGACCGGCGGCCGTCGTCCAGAGAGCCTGGCCGATGGAGAGGGCGAGCATGGAGGCGTCGCCGGCGCCGCCCGAGGCGAGGGCCTCGAACGTCAGGATCATGCCTTGCACCGTACCGAGCAGGCCGAGCGACGGGCCGAGGTTCGAGCACACGGAAATCCACGTGAGGCGCTGCATGAGGCGTTCGGTCTCGAGGTCGGCCGCGCCGTTCACGGCCTCCTGGATCACGTCGTAGCCGTCCTCCACGTGCTGGAACGCCGCGCTGAGGATGTTCGACATGGCGCTCGGCTCGTTCTCGCACACCTTGAGGGCCTTCATCACGTCGCCCTCGGCCATCGCGCTCTGCACGTTGGTGATGAGCGCGGCCGGCATGAGCTTCTGCGGCTTGATGAGCACGAAGCAGTCCACCGCGAAGTAGATGGCCATCGCGCCGTCGCCGAACAGGGCGAACCACAGCAGCGCGCCCACGATGCCGGAACCGAACACGATGTCGAAGAAGCCGCCGCCGTTCTTCTGCTGCTGGTTGGGATCCACGGCCTTGCCGCTCGCGTCCACGAGATCGCCGCCAGCGGCCTGCGCCGCCGCCGGCGCCGCCTCCTGGGCCATCGACACGGTCGCCGCCACGGGCGCCACCACGAGACCGAGCATCATCACCGCGGCCATCGCCGACTTCTGCATCTTCTTCATGTTCATTTTGTTTTTTCCTTTTTTGGAGAAATGGGGATTGGGTTGAGGTTGATCCGTTGAAACGGAAGTTGTGCTTGACTGAGTTTGATCGTTGACTTGAGTTGTGCGTGAAAAGTGAACTACTGCTTCGTCGCCCAGACGCTGCCGCCGTAGGACTGCTTGAGCTGGGCGCGAAGGGTGTCGGCGCGGCCGCTCTGGCCGAGGCGCTCGAAGCAGCGCGCGGCCTTGTAGAGGGCCTCGGGCTGGAGACGGTCGGCGATTTCGGCGTCCGCGTACATGAAGACGGTGCGCAGATAGCCGTCCGTCAGCGCCTTCTTCGCCGCGTCGTTCGACTCGCCGCCCTCCTTGAGCGCCCGGTCGCCGCGCAGGATGTAGGCCGCGCCGGCGGAGAAGCGGTCGCCGCTCTTGAAGGCCTTTTCAAGGGTGTTCTCAAGCTTCACCTTGCGGCCGAGCTCAAGCAGCGCCCGCCAGTAGGCCGGCGCGAGATCGCCCTTGTAGGCGGCCGAGGCGTCGGAGGAGATGATCGCCTCGCAGGCGCGCAGCCCGTCGTCGGGCTTGCCGGCGGCGATGTACGCCTCGGCGAGATACCGGCCCGCCGTCTTGTCCCACTGCAGGTGGTTGTACTCCTTGACGATCTTCTGCAGCACGGGGATCGCGGCGGCGCCCTGGCCCGCCTGCACCTTCGCGACGGCCTCGTCGTAGCCCGCGGGCTTGTCGATCTCCATCTCCTCGACTTCGGCCGGCCTCACCTGGATCTCGGTGTTGCCCTTTGCGACCACGTACGCCTTCTCGCGCACGCTCCAGCGGATCTCGCCCTTCTGGGTCGCCCCGCTTTCCGTGATGATCGTGCCCGTGGCGGCGCCGAATCCGGCCGTCGCCAGCAGGACCGCCAGTGCCGTAACGATGCTCTTATGCGTGTTCATGAGTGGAATGAGTGGAATGGGTGGAATGGTGGAATGGGTGGAATTACTGCTGATCGGCCTCGGCCTGGTTGAGCGCGTTCTGCACGGCCGTCTTGTGCTTGCCGTTCGGGAAGAGCTCCATGTAGGTCTTGCCGTAGCGGAGGATCTCCGCCGTCTGCTCCTTGCCGAGCTTGGCCATGAGCGGCAGCGCGGTGGCGTAGCAGCGCTCGAGGTTCGCGAGCTGCGCCGGCGTCATGTCCTTCGCCGGATGCTGCTCCGTGGGCTCGTGCGACATCAGGAAGGCCTGGAAGGCGCTGGCCGCGAGCGCGCACGTCTCCTTCGCCTTGTCCTTGAGGTTCATCGACTCCTCGGCCTCCATCTTGCGCACCATCACGTCGCCGGAGCGCAGGTCAAGCTCGTCGATCTCCTCCTGCGACTTGCAGTGGCCGCGCAGACGCTTCACCGCGCGCACGGCCGCGTTGAAGTACTGCTTGCGCAGGTCGTCGTCCTTCTCCTGCCGGCCCTGCACGGAGGCGACCTCGATGATGAGTTCGTAGGCGTCGACCACGAGCTTGTTCTTCGCGTTCTTCTCCACGAACTGGTCGAGCTTCTGGTGGGCCTCGGCGTAGAGCTTCTGGCCCACGGCCGCCTTGGCCTGGCCGAGCGTGGCGCGCGCCGTGATCGCCGCGCGCGAGGCCTCGTTCGTGAGCGCCTTCGTGAAGTCGATGGCCTTCGCGTAGGCCTCGCCCGCCACATCCCAGCCCTTCGCGTCCAGCAGCGCGTCGCCCGCGGCGAGGAACTGCGCGGCCGTGTACTTGCCGTCCGTCGTCTCGAGCATCTGCTTGTACTGCGCCACGCCCTCCTGCCGCAGCCCCATCTCGATGAGCGTCTTCGCGAGGCGCGGCACGGAGTTCTTCGCCTCGTCGGACTCCGGGAAGTCCTTCTGCAGACGCGCGAACGCCTTCTGCGACTCCTCCATCTTCTTCTCGGCGGTGTAGATCGTGCCGATCTTCACGAGGGCGATCGGCCCCCACGTGCCCTTCGGGTATTTTTCGAGGTAGCGCTCGTAGGCCTTCACGGCCTGGGCGCGGAACATCGGCACCTTGTCCTCCGGCCAGGCGAGGCGCTGCCAGCAGTCGCCTTCGAGGAAGATCGCCTGCTCGCGGCGCAGCAGCATCTTCTGCTGCTCGTCCTTCTTCAGGCGCGTCTTGCCCTCGAGCGCCTCGGTGAGATCGTCTGCGGAGGCGCGGAAGTCCTTGATCGCGAGCGCCACGTCGCGGTACGCGGCCTTGCGCATCGCGCCCGCGGCCTCCACGTCGTTCGTCTCGGCGGCCGCGTCGAACAGCGCGAAGCCGCTCTTCTGCTGCATCTGCGCCAGCTGCAGCAGCGCGGTCGTGCGGTCGAGCGTCTTCTTCGTGGCGCCGGCGAACGCGCGCAGCCACTTCGTCTGGTTCTCCGGCTCGTTCATCTTCGCGGCGCACAGCGAGAGGAACTGGTAGCAGCCCGCCACGTGCGGCGAGTTCGTGTAGGTGGTGACCACGAGCTCGTAGTAGTGCGACGCCGTCTCCCAGTCCTCGGCCTTGTAGGCCTGGCCGGCGAGCGCGAGCGCGCGCTGCGAGGCGTTGTAGTGGTCGGGGAACGACTTGAAGTAGAGGTCGTAGACCTGCTGCGACCGGGCGAGGGCGCCGAGCTCGCGCTCCTTCGCGGCGAGACGCTGCAGCTCGTCGCCCGCGTCGCGCGCGCGCTTGTCCTTCACGCCGGCGAAGCGCTTGGCGAGATCCTCCTCGGCGGCGTCGGCCGCCTTGCGGTAGGCGGCCTTCTTCGCCGCGTCCTTCGTGGTCTGCCACAGCGCGAGGTTGCCGTCCGCCAGCACGGCCACGGCGCCCGGCACCTCCTCGGCGTCGGGGAACTGCGCGATGAGCTCGCCATACGCCTTGAGCGCGCCCTCCACGTCGCCCATCTTGTACTTCTCGTAGGCGTTGGCGAACTGCATGTGCCGCACCTTCTTCATCTGGTCCGGCGAAATCTTCACGGCCTTCTTGAGGTCGACCTTGTAGCGCTCGAGCACGAACGCGGCCACGTCCTCGTAGACCTTGCCCGCATTGGCCGCGCACGAGGCCTCGGGATACTTCACGTACACGTTCACCGCGTGGTTGAACGCGCCGAGGCCGTTGCGCTTCTTCGTCTTCGGATCGCGCGCGCCGAGCAGCGCGCTCTTGATCTTCTCTTCGTCCGGCTTCTTCTGCTTCGCCTCGTCCTGCGCCGCGTCCCATAGCAGCTTGGCGAGCAGATAGCGGCACTCCGGCATCGGGCTCATGCGCACGTAGCCCAGCTTGCCGTCGGGATCCTGCTCCATGAGGCTCGAATGAATGCTCGAGAGCTGCTCCATGTATTCGTTCACGAGGCCCTGCGCGCCCTCCAGGTTGCCCTGCAGCATCTCGAGGTGCGCCTTCATCGCGATCGCCTTGCCGAACACGATGATGAGCTCGTTCTTCCAGAGCAGCTCGTTGACGAGCTTCGAGGCGCGCGCGATGTAGCCGGCGCGCTTCTTGGCCTGCTTGGGATCGGTGGTCTCCGCGGCGAGGCGGATGAGCAGCGTGGCGTCCTCCATCGCCACCGCGCACCAGCGCTCCTCCGTGGCGCCGGCCTTGGGAATCTTCGCGAGCAGGCTGTCGTACATGTGCGCGGCCTCGTCGAAGTTCTTCTCGCGCACGCAGATCTGCGCCCACGTGAAGCCGCTCTCCACGTAGAAGTCGAGCAGGTCGGCGCCCGGCTTCGTCACGGTCTTGAAGAACTCCTGGTAGATCTTGCGGCAGCTGGGCATCTCGGCGCGCGCATAGTAGGCGTCGGCCATCGAGAGGCGCAGCGCCCAGTACTCGCCGTTCTTCTCCTTCATGCCGTCCACGACCTTCTGCACGTCGGCGAACTTGCCGAGGCGCAGCGCGCCCTGCAGCTCGAGCACCTTCAGGCGCGGCGCGAGGTTCGGCCAGCGCGTGCGCGCCGCGGCGATCACCGGCTCGGCGAGATCCGGCATGTTCGCCTCCACGAGCGCGTTGATGTACTTCAGCTCCTCGGTCGCCGCGGGATCGACCGCCGGCGCGGCGGCCTCGGCCGTCGCCTCCTTCGCGGCGGGCGCGGCCTCGTCCGCCGCCCGCACCGCCGCAAACGGCGCGAGAGAACACGCGGCAAGCGCCGCGCAGGTCAGCATGTAGATAGGGCTCGTGTTCATGATGGCGTCAAGTATAGAGGAAAAAGCGGCGTGCGTCAAGCACGCCGCCTCTGGTTTTTTGCGCGGGTTCGGCCCAGGGCGCCTCCCCCGCGCCGCGGCCTTACTTCTCGTCGAGCGCCGCCACGCCCGGCAGCACCTTGCCTTCGAGGTACTCGAGGCTCGCGCCGCCGCCCGTCGAGATGTGGCTCATCTCGGCCGCGCGGCCGCTCTTCTTCACCGCGGAGACGCTGTCGCCGCCGCCGATGATCGACATGCCGCCATTGGCCTTCACCGTCGCCACCGCGTCGCACACGCCGAACGTGCCCTTCGCCAGAGGCGCGAACTCGAAGCAGCCCATCGGCCCGTTCCACACCACCGTCTTCGCCGCCTTGATCGCGTCGGAGAAGAGGGCGATCGACTTCGGCCCGATGTCGAGACCCATCCAGCCGTCCTCGATGTCGCCGTCCGTCGTCTTCATCGTGATGTCGCTCGCGTCCTTCTCGGCCGGGAACTTGTTCGCCACCACGTTGTCGACCGGCAGCAGGAACTTGATGCCCTTGGCCGCCGCCGCGTCGAGCATCTCCTTCGCGTAGGCGAGCTGGTCGTCTTCGCACAGCGACGCGCCGACCTTCTTGCCCTGCGCCTTGAGGAACGTGTAGGCCATGCCGCCGCCCACGATGAGCGTGTCGACCTTGTTGAGCAGGTTCTTGATCACCTTGAGCTTGTCGGAGACCTTCGCGCCGCCGAGAATCGCCACGAACGGACGCACCGGATTCTCCACCGCGTCGCCGAGGAACTTGATCTCCTTCTCGAGCAGGAAGCCGCTCACCGCCGGACGCAGATAGTCCGCCACCACCGCCGTCGAGGCGTGCGCGCGGTGCGCCGTGCCGAAGGCGTCGTTGCAGTAGATGTCGCCGTAGGACGCGAGCTTCTGCGCCATCGCGGCGCGGTCGGCCTTGAGCGCGGCCTTCTTCGTCTCGTACTCCTCGTCCGTGAGATGGATGCCCTTCTTCTCGTCGTCCTTCTTCACCTTGCCGTCTTCGGCCTTGTAGAAGCGGGTGTTCTCGAGCAGCGCAACCTCGCCGGGCTTGAGGGCCTTGACCACGTCGTCCGCCGCCATGCAGTCGGGCACGAACTTCACCGCGATGCCGAGCTTCGCCGCGAGCGCCTCCGCCACGGGCTTGAGCGTGAACGCCGCGTTGTCCGGATTCGGCGCCGCGCCGAGTTTCCCGCCCTTCGGACGCCCAAGATGCGACATGAGCACGAGCGACGCGCCATGGTCGAGCACGTACTTGATCGAGTCGAGCGCCGCGACGATGCGCGTGTCGTCCGTGATCTTGCCCGAACCGTCCTTCGCCATCGGGACGTTGAAATCAACGCGCATCAGCACGCGCTTGCCCGCGAGTTCCACGTCGCGCAGAGTCTTCTTAGCCATTTGTGAATACCTTTCCTGAATGTGCCGCATCAGCGGCCTGTGTATGAATCAAAAACGTGAGAGAGCGCTCTCGAAATGAAAACGGAAACGCCCGGCGGCGCGCGATGTCTCTTCGCGTGCCGTCGGGTATTCGCGCCGTTGACGGCCGCCAACAGCCATCGTCGCAGTCCCGCAGGGACCCCTTACTTCGCGGCATCCGCCGCAGCAGCCATCTTGTTGATCTTGAGCTGCGCGCGGGACTTCTTGCGGTCGGCCGTGTTCTTCGCGATCACGCCCTTCTTCACCGCCTTGTCCAGGCTGCTCACGAAATCCTTGAGCTGCTTGTCGGCCTCGTCCTTCTTGCCGGCGTCCGCCGCCTTGAAGAGCTTCTTGTGCGCCGTGTGCAGATGCGTCTTGACAGCCACGTTGCGCGCATTGGCCTTTGCGTTCTGACGGTCGCGTTTACGGGCGGAACGGCCGCCTTTGATATTCGCCATTGTGAATTACTCCTAGTTGGTCCGAAACAATTGACATATAGTTTAGCGGAACTGCGGAAAAAAGGGAATAGAAAAAATGAAAAAAGTGAAAAATCCACTCTTCATGTCCATCCCCTCAACGCAGAAACAGAACGGTGGCCGACGGCGGCGCGGCGTAGAGATGCTCCTCCGGCGCCAGCGCGCGCGGCGTGATCCGCACTTCGTCGATGGCGCCCGAGAAGCCCGCCGACCCGAGCACAAGCCCCGCGCCCGTGCCAAATGCAAACGCCGTCGCCGTCACCGCGCCCACGCGCTCATGATCCCAGTAGAGCGTGACGGACACGCCCGAATCCGTCGTCTCGTACGCCACCGCGAGATGGTGCCAGAGCCCGTCGTCCAGCGTCACCGACGGAAGCGCCGCGCTCGCGCCATGCACCGTGAACGTGCCGTCCGCCGTCAGCTGCCAGAACGCCTGCGCGGCGTCCGTGCCCTTCGTGAACGCGACGACGCTGTCGTCCGCGCCGCCGGCCGTGCGCTTCACGAACAGCTCGCACGTGGCCGTCGGCTCGTCGAAGAGGCCCTGCCCCGCGTAGGCGACGGTCCCGCCCGTCAGCGAGGCTCCGCCAAGGCTCGTCATCAGCACGTCGCCCGATGCGTTGAGGATGTCGCGCGCGACGCGGCCGGCCCGGTTCGCGGCCGCTCCCGTCTCCGACACGCGGACGGCCGCCGCATAGACGCCCGAGGTCACGGTCGATTCCCAGCCGTCCTCGAACCGCGCGTTCAGGCGCATCGCCGTCGCGTCGAGCCCCGCCCCCGCGCGCGTCTCGAACTCCGTCACCGCGAGCGCGCGCTTCGTGAGGCGCATCTCGTCGTACCACCCCTTCTGCGGGCCCTGCGAAACGAAATACTGGTTCGAACTGCCTCCCAGATAGTAGAGCTCCGTCGCCCGCGTCACGCCCGATTTCAGCGGATCGACAACGTTCTCGAAGCGAGTGTGCAGCGTGTAGTCAAGATAGCACGAAAGCGTCTTCGCATCCGCGTCGCTCACGACGGCCAGATGATGCCAGGCTCCGTCGCCCAGGTGCGCGGACCAGGCGCCGTTCGTCCAACCGCCGTCCCCGGTGGCGGCGCCAAGCCACATTCCGAGGTTGTCCGCGTTGTTTGACAACCTGACCTCCCAGGATCCGTTGCAGTTGAACAGATAGGACCACCAGTGCGACGCGCCTTCGACCTTGAAGAACGTCTCCGCCGTCCAGCTCCCCGTGGAGAAGGCCGAGTCGGGATCGGCAATGATGTAGCCGCCGCCCGTGTTGGAATGATCCTGATCCCCATGATCCATAAACAGCGAGGCCGTATTCGCGAAGACCTCGGTTCCGCGCGCCGTCGCCCGGAAACCGTCTGCCGCAACGTCGTCCGTCACGTTTGTGAACGTAATCCTGTCCCGATGCTCCTTGTGCGACACGGTCGCCGCCTCCACATTCGGAACCATCCGGCTCGGCGCCACACCGCCGTCGAAGTTCAGGTAGGCCTTCGTCTCGCGGAACACGGGTGCGCGCTTCGCCGACAGAAACTCGACGGCGCGCAGCGCCTTCTTCGTCAGGCGGATCTCGTCATACGACCCCTTCGTGACGACGTGATACGCACCGCTGCTCCAAAAGCCCGCACCCAGATAGAGCGGCGCATCCGCCACGTCGGCCGCCACCTGACGCGAACCGACCTTCCGATGGTCGATGTAGAGCCGGAGATTGCGCGTCGCCTTCTCGTAGACAATGGCGTAGTGATGCCATTCACCGTCCGCGTAGTTCGTATCGCCGACGTCGGAAGAAGGCACCATGGCAAGTTTGCCCGTGGCCTTGGTCATCCGAATCCAGAACCAGTCGTTCATGTCCGCCGACTGCTGGATGACGAGATAGGCGTCGTCCCCCTTCCACGAGTTCAGTTCGCTCGACGAGCACCTGAAGAAGAACTCGAGCGTGAAGTCGTCGTTCAGATACGACGAGTCGCTCATCACCATGCGCCCGTTGCTCGTCAGCGTCAGGCAGCTCGCGTTCACGAGCGCCGCCGCGTCCGCGAAGGCCGTCGCGTAGAGCGGCGACGGCGCCGCCGCGGCGGACGACGCCAACAGCGTCGTGTTCGTGTCGTCGAGCTTCAGCGCGAGCGCGGGCTTGCCGCTCGTTCCCGCCAGCGTGTTCATTTCGGAGCCGTGTCTCAGATAGGCGTCGTCGCACGACGCATAGACGAGCGTGTCGTCCGAGACGACCGTCGCCACCTTCTTCGCCTGCGCGGCCGCGGCGGCGCCCTGCGCGGGCGGCATGATGAACTCCTGCGGCGTCAGCGCGCGCTTCACGAGGCGCACCTCGTCGTAGGCCATGCCCTTGGGCGCGTTATAGCCAATGCCGTAGCCACAATTGATTTCAATGGTGTCGCTGGAACCTGCGGGCACCGTGTATTTCTGCGCCGAGACAAGCGCGTAATCGAGATAGTAGGCGAACGTCCCGGTCGTCCGGTTTGCGACGACGGCCACATGATGCCACTTGCCGTCCTTGATAGATGCCGGCGTGATGGTCTGCCCCCAACTCTTGTTCTTCCAAACCGGCTTGCCATCCGAATCGAACTGGATCATCCACGCACCAGAGTGTCTCAGAAGATACTTTCCGAAGAGGTCGTTTGAACTGACGGACGAATCGAGGCGCACGAAACACTCAAATGTAAAGTCGCCATCGCAATACGAGGCCGCGCCAGACCAGATGGCGGCGACGGCCGAACTCGCGTTGTAGACGAAGCCGCTGTTCGCCGCATCCGTTCCGTTCATGCCGTCGCGCAGCGTCGCGAGCTCCGCCGACGCGGTTTGCAGTTTCGCGTTCTGCTGTTTGACGAGCGTCAGCTTGTCGCTCGCCGTCGCCCGGTTCTCGCCGAAGCTGGCCGTGTCGCAGTCGAGATAGAGAATCGTGTCGGCATCCGGCGTGATCGCGCTGGCGAACGCCGACATGCCGACGGTAAACGCCACACCGGCGCAGAAGAGAATCATCGTCTTTTTCATGGTTGGCTTCCTGTGTGTTGG
>CAVEDG010000002.1:0-20268 GCA_963614205.1 bacterium
TTGAGCTGCACGTTGCCGATGTCGTCCAGAGGCCCTGCGGCCACGCCCAGGGTCAACGCCGCGCAGAGGGCGGCCCACGTCAGTGTCTTCGTTTTCATGGCATTAGTTTACCATATTTCGGGAAAGAGCGCAGTCAACGCGCACCCCCTCAGTCGGGAAGCGCGAGGAGGTCGGCGCGGAGGGCGGCCTTGGCCTCGGCGGCGTCGTCGGGCGCGATGGCCACGGGCGTGAGCGCGGCGCGGTCGGCCACGGACGGCGGCAGCAGCGGCGCGGTCGACGCCGTCGCGGGGGCGGTTCCCTTCCACGGCGCGGCGAACTCGCGCGGCAGCGGCAGCGGCGCAAAGGCGGGCGTCTCGTCCGCCAGGACGAAGGCGTCCACGCGGCTTTCGAGCGCGGGACCCGCGGGGCCGCGCATCTGCCACGCCATGCGCACTTTCTGATGCAGCGCGTCGTAGGCGGCGGCGTCGTAGGCCACGAACGTCGCGTAGGGCGCGGGCGCGGCGACGGGTTCCGGCTCGAAGAAGAGCGCCTTGCGCGGAATCTGCAGGGCGAGCGTGACCGTGAGCGCGACCACGGCCGCGAGCGGCCAAAGCTCGTGGAGGAGGCGCTTCATTCGCGGCGTTCCCCCACCTGCACGTGCGCCACGCCGGCTTCGCGCGCGAGCGTCATGAGGCGCATGAGGTCGCCCGTCGTCACGCGCCCGTCGGCGAGCAGCAGCAGCGTGCCGCGGGCGTCCGCCTGCGCGCGCGCGGCGAGACGTTCGCGAAAGGCGTCCACGGAGGCGTCGTCCGAAAGCACGTAGCGCGCGTCGTCGAAGAAGACGAGCGTCTCTCGCCCCGCCACGCCTTCGCGCAGCACGGGCACGACGATCGCGGCGAGCCCCGGCGTGGCGGCCTCGCCGCACACGGGCGCGGGCAGGTTCAGCACGAGACCGGGCGCCGCCACGAGCCGCCCCTCGATCAGCGTGAACTCCACGAAGAGCAGCGCGAGCGCGATCCACGGCGCGGCCACCGTGAGCGGCTTCGCCCAGAGGCAGCCGTGCTTCCAGATGCCCTCCGGGCGCACGGGGCGCCATCCCCAGGCCGTCGCCTTCACAGCGCCGCCTCCCGCCGCGTCGCGAGCAGGCCGAGAATGTCGCTCGCCGCCGCCTCGAGGTCGACCACGAGACGGTCGAGCCGCACGTGCAGCATGCCATACATCACCTGCACGGAAATCGCCACCACAAGCCCCGCCGCCGTGGCCGTGAGCGACTGCATCGCGCCGCCGAGCAGATCCGCGCGCGACACGAGCGCCGTCGTGTTGAGCGCCAGCAGCACGCGCGCGAGTCCGAGTACCGTGCCGAGCAGCCCCAACAGCGGCGCCGCCTGCGCGATGATCGCCAGAAGCGCCAGCCGCCGCTCAAGCCGCGCCACCTCCGCGCGCCCCGTCGTGTCCACCGTCTCGCGCAGCACGCGCGCCGAGCCTTCGCGGTGGCGGATCGCCGTGGCCACCACGCGCGCCACGGGGGCGGACGTCTCGTCGCAGATCGCGAGCGCCTCGTCCACGTTGTTCTGCTCGAGCACGTTCGCCACGCCGCGCACGAAGTCCTGGTAGTCGATCTGCGCGCGCCGCAGGTCGAGCAGCCGCGCGAAGAACACGAACACCGACGCCACGCCCAGCAGCGCCAGCACCCAGAACACCGGGCCGCCCAGCATCGTCCATACGCTCATTTGAAATCGCCTTTCTCCTTGAGGCGCTGAATGCGCCGCTTTGCCTCGTCCGCCGAGGGCACGCGCGCGGCCACGAGATAGTCCAGCACGCGCGCGGCCTGCCGCGATTCGCCACGCGCCTCATAGTAGTCCGCAAGCGAGAACGCCGCGCGCGCGAAGAAGGCCCGCGCCGTGCCGTCGAACCAGACGCGCCGCGCGGCCGCGTCGTCGCCGTCGGGCTTCACGCCGTTCCAGTAGGCGAGCACCACGTGCGTGTAGTACGTCTCGGCCGCCTCGTCGAAGCGGCGCAGCTTCTCGTAGGTGCGCGCCACCTTGAAGGAGAGCGCGAGGCGCGTGGAGGGCGTGAGCTTCTCGCCCTGCAGCAGCGCGCGGTAGGCCTCGAGCGCACTGCGGTAGCACTTCGCGTCGTTCGCGCCCATGGCGAAGAGGCAGTCCGCGCGCGCCGTCTCCGCCCGCGCGCGCAGGGCGTCCGAAACGGGCAGGCGCCGCGCGCGCTCGAAGACGAGGATGGCCTCGTCGAAGCGGGCGAGCTCCTTGAGCGCCTCGCCCTGCAGCACAAGCGCCTCGGCCACGTAGGGCGTCTCGGCCGTGGCCGCCGCGGGCACGGCGTTCGACGCGGCAAACGCCGCCACGCGCGCCGCGAGCGCCACCACCTTCGGGAAGTCCGGCACCGCCGTGGCGCACCGCGCCGCGCGCACGAGCGCCTCCAGCCGGCGCGTGGACGAGGCCTGCGCGTCGTCGGCGCACGCCTCGAACCCGGCGATCGCCGCCGGCCACTCGCGCCGCCCGGCCTCGTACTTCGCAAGCCAGAACTGCACGTCGCACGCCAGCGCGGAATCCGCCACGCGCTTCTTCAGCGCGAGCGCCGCCAGATGCGCCTCGCGGTCGCGCCCCGCGCCGTAGAGGCACAGCACGGCGAGAAAGTCCATTTCGTCGCGGCGCGCGGGGCGCAGCTTCGCCACGGCCGCGAAGTCGGCCTGCGCCTCGCGGAAGCGGTAGGCGCCGTAGAGGGCGCGGCCGCGGCCGTAGAGCGCGCGCACGCGCTGGTCGTCGGTGGGCGCCACGCGCGGCTTTTCGGCGAGCACGGCGCCGTAGTCGGCGATGGCCTGCTCGAAGTGGCCGCTTGCGCCGGCGAGGGCGGCAAGGCGCAGGGCGGCGTCCACGGCCGTCGCGTCCGCGCCCTTGGCGAGTGCGCGCAGGAGATCGCGCGCCGCATCGGTCTTCCGCGCGCCCAGCAGGGATTCGGCCTGGCGCAGACGCGCCTCGGCGTGGAGAGCGCCCTCGGGCACGGCGGCGTAGGCGGTGGCGGCTTCCTCGAAGCGCGCATCCGCCCGCAGCGCTTCGGCGCGTTCGAAGAGGCAGCGCGCGCGCGTGGCGGCGTTCGTGGCGATCTGCGCCGCCCGCGCGAAGAGGCCCGCCGCCTCCACGTGGCGCGCGAGCGCCGTGAACGCGCGGCCGCGCCCTTCGAGCACGTGCGCGTCGAGCGCGTGCGCGGGGTAGGCCTGCAGCAGCGTTTCGTATTCGCGCGCGGCGGCCGCGGCGTCGCCCGCCGCGAGAAGGCCGTCGGCAAGGCGCAGCTGGGCGCGGCCGGCCTCGGGCGCGTCCGGGAAGCGGCGCACGAGCGCGGCGATCTCGGCGTGGCCCTGCGCGCGCGTGGCGGCGTCGGCGAGATGCGCGAAGCCGCGCGCGAAGCCCGCGCGGCGCACGAGGTCGGGACGGCGCGCGCGGAGTACGGCGTTCGAGGCGAGACGCGCGGCCTCGCCCGTCTCGCCGCGCGCGAAGGCGGCCTCCGACAGGGCGCACGCGGCGAGCACGTAGGCGCGCTCGGCCGTGTTCGTGCCGCCCGAGACGAGCCAGTCGAGCATCTTGCGCCCATCTTCCGCCGCGCCTGTGCGGAGGAGCAGATCGGCCGCAAGCAGACGCGCCGCGTCGCCGGCGGGGCCCGCCACGTTCTGCGCCTGCTCGCGTTCGAGCACGGCCCGCGCGGCCGCGGGGTCGCCGAAGCGGTCGAGCGTCTGCGCCCATTCCACGGCGTTCTCGGCGCGCGCCACGGGATCCTCCGCAAGCGCGGCGGCGGCCTTGGCGAAGAGGTCGAGCGCGGCGGCGCGGTCGCCCGCGGCGGCGGCGGCGCGCGCGGCGAGGCGCCCGGCGCGCGCGGCATAGGCGGCGTCGGCAAAGGGCGTCGTCAGCGCGGCGCGGGCGCGGTCGGGATGGCCGGTCTCGAGATCCGCCCAGGCGCGCCAGTAGCGGAAGGGCTCGGTTTCGTCCTTCCAGGCGTCGAGGCGCGCGAGGATGTCCGCCGCGCGTCCCGCGCCGGCGAGCGCCTCGAGTTCCACGAGGCGCGCCAGCGCGCGCTGCGGCGCGTTCGTGGCGGCGTCGGCGGCCGCGACCGCCCGGCGCGCGGCGACGGACCACAGTTCGTCGCCCAGCGCGCGTCGCGCCTCGGCGAGCGCGTCGGCCCGCGCCGCCCCGCACAGGGCGCCGCCCAGCAGAACGATGACCGCAAGCCGCTTCATTGCTCGGCGCCGAGATAGCCCATTTCCGCCAGCAGACGGCCGTTCTTCATCCAGTTCGGCGTCACCTTCACCCAGAGCTCCAGGTGCACGCGCACGCCGAACATGTCCGACAGTTCCGGTTCCGCGCACAGCCGCACGGCCTTGAGCAGACTGCCCTTCGGGCCGATGACCATGCCCTTCTGCGAGGGACGGTTCACGTGGAGGGTGGCCTCCACGTCCCAGCCGCCGCGCCGTTCGTCGAGGCGCGAGACGACCACGCCGACTTCGTGCGGCACTTCGTCGCGCAGGCGCTGCAGCAGCTTCTCGCGCACCACGTCCGCAATGGCGAGCTTGCGCGGATAGTCCGTCACGATGTCGTCGGGGAAGAGCGCGGGGCCGACCTCGGCGCGCGCGAAGAGGACGTCGAGCAGCGCGTCGCAGCCGTTCGGGCGCACGGCGCACGTCTTGACCCACACGGGCGCGCACGGCGGCCGCGGCGCGGCGGGGGCGTTCCCCTTCGGCGGCGGCGGCGGTTCGGCGGCGATGGTCGCCCAGAGGTCGCGGAACATCGTCTCGAAGAACGGCGCGCGGTCGCACTTGTTGAGCGCGAAGACCACGTGCTCCGGGGCCTCGCGCGCCACGCGCCGCATCCAGCCTTCGTCTTCGAGCTGCGGCTCGTGGCAGGCGTCGAACACCACGAGCAGGATGTCCACGCCCGCGGACGACGCGCGCGCCATGCCGTTGAGCAGCTTGCCGAGCGGGCCCACGGCCTTGTGCAGGCCCGGCGTGTCGAGCAGCACGAGCTGCCCGCGCGGATCCTCCACGATGCCGCGGATCGTGTTGCGCGTGGTCTGCTCCACGGGACTGACGATTGACACCTTCTCGCCCACGAGGCGGTTGACGAGGGTGGACTTTCCGGCGTTCGTGCGCCCGACCACGCCCACGACCGCCGCCTTGCGCGCGGCCTGGGCTTCCGATTCCGTCGGAATATGCTTGGGCATTTGTCTTAGTTCTCCATTTCAGAACAAGTGGAAGGTAGTATAGCGGAACGCCCCACGTCGGACAAGCCTCCGACGCGCCGCGCGATGCCTTCGCGCGGTTCGTCCTCGGGGGGGATCGCAAGCGGCGCGAGCGGCTGCTCGTCGGCCACGGGGCGCGACGTCCAGGCGGCCGCGTGGATGGGCAGGCCCTGCCCGCGGAAGCGCGTCTCGAACTCCGTCCATTCCTCCGGGCCGCGCGTCATGGGCGCGACGCGCGTGAAGCGGGAATCCTGCGCGAAGCAGGCCTCCACCACGTGGAAGTACTCCTCGTGGTCGGTCGCGAATTCGAGGCGGCCGCCGATTTCGAGCCGCTTCCAGAGCGCGTCCAGGAAACGCGGCCCGAAGAGGCGGTGGCCGTGGTGCCGCGTCTTCGGCCAGGGATCGGGGAAGAACACGTAGACCACGCGCGCGTGGTGCTCGGGCAGCAGGTAGTGGAACGTGTAGAGCGCCTCCAGGCGCAGCACGTGGGCGTTCGAGAGGCCGAGCCGGCGCGTCTTGCCGTCGAACGCGCGCACGCGCTCGAGCATGCGCTCCACGCCCAGGAACGTGCACTCGGGATGGCGCGCGGCGCGGCCCGTGAGAAAGCGGCCGCGCCCGCAGCCGACTTCGACTTCGAGCGGACGCGCCCGATCGTAGAGGTCGGGGCACGCGAGCGGCGCACAGGGATCGGTCACGCGGATGATCATGCGTCGGCGTCCAGAACGGCGAGGAACGTCTCCGGCGGCGGCGTGGGCCGGAACGTCTTCGTGGAGACGAAGCAGTGGCGCGTGAAGCCGCGCACGAGCACCTCGTCCTCGCCCTTGCGCCGCACTTCGCACGCGATTTCGAGGCGCACGCCGCGGTGCGCGCTGCACCAGGCCGTCACTTCGAGCAGGTCGTCGTAGCGGGCGGGGCGGTGGTAGTCCACCTCCGCGTGCACCACGGGCAGCGCCCAGCCCTCGGCCTCGCACTGGAGGTAGGTGTAGCCGCAGGCGCGCATGAGCTCGTTGCGCGCGCGTTCGAAGAGCGTCAGGTAGTTGCCGTAGTAGACCACGCCCATCTGGTCGGTGTCCGCATACGGCACGCGGTAGTCCATCGTCACCTTGCGCATTGTCGTCGTCTCTCTCCCCTCAGCCGCGCACGGCGAGCGTGAGCGCGCCGATCTGGTTCTTGTGGAGTTTCGGGCGGAAGAGCGGCACCGTGACGAGCGTCTCCTCGCCTTCGGCGGGCAGCGTCGGCAGGTCGAGCGCGCCCTGCGCGATGATCTTGGGCGCGTCCTTCTCGCCGACCATCGCCGCGAGCGCGTCGGCCGGCGCGCTTGCGAGGTCGCCATAGCCCAGCATGGCGTGTTCCACGAAGTCGGCGCCCTGCTTGAGCGCGTACTTCGCCGAAAGGCGCAGGAAGCGGCGGATCTTCTGCACGCTCACGGGCTCGGTGATCGAGACGGCGAAGGCGGTGTGGCCCTCCACCTCCTCGCGGAAGAGCACGCGCTGCGCCCACAGCTCCTCCGTGAAGTCGATCTGGCCCCGGCGGAAGGTGAACTCGCGCGCCGCGCTGCGCTTCGCGATGCCCGCGCGCGGCCAGATCAGGTCCACCGCGCCGAGGTTCCGGCTCTTCAGCAGCCCCCGCTCCGGCACGCCCGTCATCTCGCCGCGCACCAGCAGCACTTCAATCAAACGCTTCGTCTTCGTGGCCATGGGTTTTGTCTCCTTGTGGTTGTCGGGATTGTCGGCGTCTCCGCTAGCGCTGCTTCCAGAAGAGGCGGCAGCCGATCGCGAAGAAAATGACGTCGGGCAGCACGGCGGCGGGAATGGGCGAGATCCAGCCCTTCTTCGCGCAGATCATGCCGGCGATGGTGAGCCCGTAGAACGCGAAGAACATGCCCAGCGCGCCCACGATGCCGCGGAAGACGCTCTGGCGGCCGCTCGCGATGCCGGCGGGAATCGCGAAGAGCGTGATCACGAGGCACGCCAGCGGCGCGACGATCTGCGCCCAGAGGTCGTAGACGAGCCCGCGCCGCGTCTCCGGCGTGAGCGCGGGATGCATCTTCAGGTAGTGCAGGCGCTCCGCCACCGAGCAGAACTCGGGATCGCGGTTCTGCAGCAGGAAGTCGCGCGGCCTCTCGTCGAACTCGGCGAACGGCCGCAGCGTGAGCTTGTCGAGCTCGGGCGTGGGCGACGCCATCTCCTCGCCAAGCTCCGTGTAGTAGGTGATCTCGGGATTCATGAGGAACCACACGCCGTCGAGGCATTCCGCGCGCGGCGAGACGATCGTCATCCGCCGCCCGCCGCCGGGATAGTTCACGGAGATGGCGACGTTCTCGAGGATGCTCGCCTCCTCGTTCACGAGCAGGCCGATGCGCCACGTGCGGCTCTTCGCCGCGTTGTGGAACACGACGTCGTCCGCCTTCTCCATGTCGTCCTCGCGGAAGCGGTTCGCCTTGTACACCTTCGCCCACTGGCCGTGGCGCGGCACGTAGACTTCGTTCACCCAGCCCACGAAGAGGGCCATGAGCGTGGCCACGGCGAGCAGCGGCTTCACGATCGTGAAGAAGCCGATGCCGTTGGCGCGCATGGCCACGATCTCGGAGTGACGGCAGAAGTTCCACATCGTGTAGAGCGTGGCGAGCATGAGGCACGCCGGCGCCATCCACTCGAAGTAGGGCGCCAGATACCCCGCGAGATAGGCGCACGCCGTGCCGAACCCGGGCTTCGCCGCGAGCAGCCGGCTGAACGAGCCGAACAGCTCGAAGAGCAGGTAGATCGAGACGAACCCCGTGAGGCAGTAGAACAGCGGCACGCAGAATTCGCGCAGCACGTAGCGGGTGAGGATCTTCATGGGCTCCTAGCGCGCGAGCCAGCCGCCGTCGCAGGCGTACATGAAGCCGGTCACGTAGTCGCTCGCCGGCGAGGCGAGGAACACGCAGAGACCCTTGAGATCGTCCGGCGTGCCCCAGCGGCCCGCGGGGATGCGGTCGAGAATCGCCTTGCTGCGCTTCTTGTCCGCCCGAATCGGCGCGGTGTTCGCCGTGGCGATGTAGCCGGGCGCGATCGCGTTCACGCAGATGCCGTGCGGGCTGAGCTCGTTGGCCATGAGCATCGTGAGCGACTTGATGCCGCCCTTCGCCGCCGCGTAGCCGGGGATGAGGATGCCGCCCTGGTAGGAGAGCATCGAGCCGATGTTGATGATCTTGCCGCCGCGGCCCTGCGCGACCATCTGCTTCGCCACCGCCTGCGAGAGGAAGAACGGCGTGGAGAGGTTGATCGCGATCACGTCGTTCCAGTTCTTCGCGCTGTGCTCGAGGAACGGCTCGCGGCGGATGATGCCCGCGTTGTTCACGAGAATGTCCACGCGGCCGAGCTTCTTCACGACCTCCGCCACGATCTTCGGCGCGGCCTTCTCGCCCTTGGCGAGGTCGGCCTTGATCGCGATCGCCCGGCGCCCCAGCGCCTTGACCGCCGCCACCGTTTCGTCCATGGCGATCACGTCGACGATCGCGACGTCCGCGCCCGCCTCCGCGAGACCGAGCGCGTAGGCCTGGCCAATGCCGCGCCCCGCGCCCGTGACGATCGCCACCTTGCCGTCCAGCTTGAATTGATCGAGTACCATTTCGAATGTCCTTTCGCGTTGTGTGTGATGTGGTTTCGTGCGACGCGGCGCTACCGGAGCGCCTCGACGGCGATGCCGTCCATGTCGTCGAATTCCTGGTTTTCGCCGCCCATGGCCCAGCAGAAGGTGTAGGCCTTCGTGCCCACGCCGGAGTGGATGGACCACATGGGCGAGATCACCACGTCGTGGTCGTGCACCGCGAGGTGGCGCGTCTCGTCGCCCGGACCCATGAAGTGGAACACGCACTGGCCGGGCTCGATGCCGAAGTACATGTAGATCTCCGTGCGGCGCTCGTGCGTGTGCGCGGGCATCGTGTTCCAGTTGCTGCCGGGCTCGAGCTCCGTGTAGCCCATCACGAGCTGGCAGCTGTCGCAGCGGCCGGGCAGAATGAACTGGTGGATCGTGCGCAGGTTGCAGTCCTCCTTCGCGCCGCAGCGGCGATGGTTCGCGTCCTCGAAGCGGATGAGCTTCGTGGGATACGCCGTGTGCGCGGGATAGCTCACGAGGTAGAAGAGGGCCGGCGTGGCGGCGTCCGCGCTCGCGAACGTGACCTCCTTCGTGCCGCGCCCCACGTAGAGGACTTCGCGCGGCCCCACGGCGTAGGCCGTGCCGTCGCACGTCACCGTGCCCGCGCCGCCGATGTTCAGCACGCCGAGCTCGCGGCGCGCGCAGAAGAAGTCGCTCGCGAGCTCCTTGCCCGCCGGCAGCGCCAGCGGCGTCGCGCCCGGCGCCGCGAAGCCCGCGATGCCGCGCTCGACCTCGCAGTACATGAGGTTGACCTTGCCGGGTTCGCACAGCGTCGTGTTCAGAAACGCGGCGCGCAGCTCCTCCGTCGTCATGCGCCGGTATTCGTTCCGGCCAACGGTGTATCGTACGTCCATGATGTGCCTTCTCCTGTGGAAATCGTCTGCTGCTAGTATACCATTTTCCTTCGGCGTCAGTCCGCCGCCAGGCCGGCCACGGCCAGCGCCGCGTAGTCGCCGATGTTCTCGGAAAGCCCGGCGGGCACGATGCGGCAGACCTTCCGCGCAAGCGGCAGCGCCTCGCGCTCGAGGAGCGGCGCGATCTCCGCCAGGAAGCGGTCCGCCTGACGCATGAACACGCCGCCGAGCACGATGACCTCCGGATTCAGGATGTCGATCACGTAGGCGAGGATCGTCGCGAGATGCGCGGCGGACTCCTTGAAGACGCCGAGGCAGAAGGCGTCGCCGGCGTCGATGCGCCGAAAGAGCTCCTTCGCGCTGAAGTCCTCCGGCAGCGCGACGCCCTTCTCCGCCGCGCGGATCTTCGCGAGCTTCGCCATGCCCGCGCCCGAGCAGAAGCCCTCCGCGCTGCCCGCCTTGTTGTAGCCCACGGGTCCCGTCGGCGCGAGGCGGATGTGCCCGATCTCGCCCGCGTTGTCGTTCGTGCCGGAGTAGAGCCTGCCGTCGAGGACGAGTCCCGCGCCCAGCCCCGTGCCGAACGTCATGAAGACCATGTTCTTCGTGCCGCGCCCCGCGCCGAACGCCCACTCGGCATAGGCGCACGCGTTCGCGTCGTTCTGGAGATGCGCCGGCACGTGGAAGCGCTCTTCGAAGAACGCCACGACCGGCACGTCGTCCCACCCCGGCAGATTCGGCGGCGAGAGGATCACGCCGCGCCGCGAGTCGAGCGGTCCGCCGCAACTGATGCCGATGGCGGTCAGGACGAGGGAGGCCTCCGCGGCGAGCCTCGCCTCAAGCCGGCGCGCGAATTCGTCCAGCACCTGCCGCCAGGTGAGCCCCGCCGTCGGGAATTCCTCGCGATGGAGGATGTTCACGGAATCCGCCGTGCGCGCCCCCAGCGAGAGCGCGCACTTCGTTCCACCAATGTCGATGCCTGCCACTACGTTCATACGGGCGTTATGATAGCATATCTCCCGCCCGTGCGCAAGCGGTGCACCGTCGTCAGACTGGGTTTCTGCGGTCAGTCGTAGGTAAACGTGCAGGATTCGCGCGCGTTCTCGCGGAGGATCTCCGTCCACTGCCGCGGCCGCGCCGCGCCCGGCGGCAGCGGCTTGGGGAAGAAGAAGTCGTTCTGCACGAAGGCGAGCGTGGCATGGTCGGCCGCCGTGCGGAACGTCGCGAAGCCGATGTTGCCCCACCAGCCCGTGGACGGCAGACAGACGGACTGCACGATGCGCGGGCATCCCCAGCCGAACGCCTTCCATTCGCGGTACCAGCGGTGATTGTGGCCATGCACGTAGCCCACGAAGTGCGGGTTCTTCTCGAAGTGCGCCAGCAGAGGCTTCTGTCGCACGGAAAGCTCGCGCGGCGGATGGTGCGCACCGCAGAGGAACGGCCGCTTCGCGGCGGCGGCGAACGCGAGCAGCCATTCGCCCTGCGCCGCGTCGAGCGTGCCCGGCACGGGATTTCCGCTGCCCTCGCCCTTCGGATTTTCGTCGAGCGAATCGAGCAGCACGAAGTCCGCCGTGCCCAGGTCGAGCACCGAGACGGTGCGTCCCGCCACGGGCGTGATCTTCTCCTGGCGCGGGAAGGCGCGCAGAAACGGCGCGCGATGGTCATGGTTGCCCGTCGTCACCGTCACCGTGATGCCCGCCGCCTCCAGACGCCGCAGCTGCGGCGCCGATTCGGCATAGTCGGCGGTGAGCCCGTTCCAGAGCGCGACGTCGCCGAAGACGAGCGCGTTCTTCGGGCGCGGATTCAGCGCAAGCACCTGATCGACCACTTTCGCGAGCAGCGGATTCTGATAGGTGGGCTGTCCCTTCACGTTCCGTCCGCTCACGTGGATGTCGGAGAGGAAAACGGAAAGGCCGGGGTCGATCGTAACGCCCCCCGCGCCCTGCGCACACGCGGCCGCACATGCCGCGCCGGCGCCAAGGGCGATGAACTGCCGCCGGTTCAGTCCGACGCTTCCTGTGTCATGTTGTTTCATGCCCTCTAGTTTGCCACATTGCCCTTCCCTTGTCAAATGCGGCGAACCTGAGTTTCAGGAGCCGTTGGGTTTGGTATACTATCATGTTTGACTTCTACCGCAACAAACGCGTCTTCGTGACGGGGCACACGGGCTTCAAGGGCTCGTGGCTCTGCGAATGTCTGCTGCACCTCGGCGCCGAGGTCTCGGGCTATGCGCTCGCGCCGGCGACGACGCCCGCGCTCTTCGACCAGCTCGGCCTCGCCTCGCGCCTCGCCCACCACGTGATCGGCGACATCCGCGACCTCGACGCGCTCGACGCCGCCCTTCACGCCGCGCAGCCCGACGTCGTCTTCCATCTTGCCGCGCAGCCGCTCGTGCGCGAAAGCTACGTCGCGCCGCGCGAGACCTTCGACACCAATGTCATGGGCACCGTCAACGTGCTGGAGGCCGTGAGGGACTGGCGCGCGCCGCTGCGCGTCGTCTGCATCACCACGGACAAGGTCTACGAAAACGACGAGACCGGCCGCGCCTTCCGCGAGGGCGACCCGCTCGGCGGCAGCGACCCCTACAGCGCGTCGAAGGGCGCGTGCGAGATCGCGATCCAGAGCTACCGCCGTTCGTTCTTCAATTCGCCGACGTCGCCCGTCTGGGTGGCCTCCGCCCGCGCGGGCAACGTGATCGGCGGCGGCGACTGGGCGGCCGACCGCCTCGTGCCGGACTTCATGCGCGCGTGGCAGACGAAAACGCCGTTCATCGTGCGCAATGCGCGCGCGACGCGCCCCTGGCAGCACGTGCTCGAATCGCTCTCCGGCTATCTCACGCTCGGGGCGACGCCGGACTTCGCCACGTTCTCGACGGCCTACAACTTCGGGCCGTCGCCGGCGGCGGTGAAAACAGTCGGCGACGTCACCACCGCGCTGTGCGCGCACTTCCCCGACGCCCAGGTCGAAAATCGCACGGACCCCAACGCGCCGCACGAGGCCAAGTTCCTCTCGCTCGATTCCGCAAAGGCGCGCGCACGGCTCGGCTGGCATCCGCACTGGGACTTCGACACGACGATCCGCGCCGTCGCCGACTGGTATCGCGGCGCAACGGACACGGCGTCCGCGCGCGCGCTGACGCAGCGGCAGCTCCTCGCCTGGGAAACCGGCCGGTGGTAGATTCTTTCAGGAACTCAACGACGAAACGAGGAACACCATGCCAACGGTAAAAGACCTTTCATCCACGGACATCTTCTCCGCCATGCTCGGCGGCGGCGAGGCCAGAGGCGGCAACCGAACGCCCGGCGCGGAGGCGCCGCCACCGCGCCGGACAACCCGCGTCACGCCCAACACGGTGGCGCGCGTGCGCGAGGAACTCGCCGAGGAGGCGCGCGAAAAGGAACGTGCCGCGTTCCGGGCGCGCGAGGGCGAACTGCTCGCCGAAATCCAGAAGAAGCAGGACGAGTGCGAAACCCAGGAGGCGGCCAGCGTCTCGCTCGCCACCGAACTCGCCGACATGCGCACCGAACGCGACGCGCTCAAGAAGGAATGCGCCGCGCTGCGCCGCGACCTCGAGACGCGCCGCGCCGCCATCGCCGACCTCGAGACGAAGGTCAAGCGCCAGGACGACGCCCTGGCCGACGCGCGCGCCAAGGCGGAAGCCCGGCCGACCGCGCCCGATCCGGAGGCGATCGCCACGCGCGACCGCGAAATCGCGCGACTGCAGGGACTGCTCGCCGACGCCCGGAGCGAGACGCGCCTGCACGGTGCGCTGCTCGACATGCCGGAGCCCTTCTCGGAGAAATTCCCGGGCGAAGTGCGCGAACACGTGGTCGCCACGCTCATCGAGGCCGAGGCCAACGCCGAATCGAGCGGCCGCGACCGCCGCGCGCGCATCCTCGAGGCCGTGCTCGGCGCGAACCCCTCCATGGGCGAGCTCGAAAACCGGCGCGAGGCCGTCAAGCGCGTGCTGCGCACGGCGGGCACGCGCCTCGACGCAAGCACGATCGCCGCGCTCGAAAAGCTCGGCTTCCGCTCCATCAGCGACAACCGCCACCACAAGCTCGACTGGGCGGGCGTGCGCCTCACGATGTCGAAGACGCCAAGCGACTACCGCTCCAATCTCAATTCCGCAACGGAAATCTGCAACCGCGTGTTCTAGCGGGAGGAGGCCGCGCGGTAGCGCACCGCGATGACGCCGGAGAGCGCGATGAAGGCCGTGCCGAGCCACTGGAGCGGCGTGACGGTCTCGTTGAGAAAGACGACCGCCATGCCCACCGCGAACACGGGCGTGAAGTAGGCGCTGACGCCGAGCACGGACATGGGCAGGTACTTCTGCGCCGCGTTCCACGTCCAGAACGGCATCAGCGTGGAGACGAGGCCGAGCAGCACGACGAGCCCCCAGGCGTGCGGCGTGGTCGGCCAGGCGAGGTCGAGAAACGGCAGCACGGGGCCGAACAGCGCGGCGCCGACCAGCATGGTGAGCATCGTGAAGAGCGACGAACCGAGGCGCGTGATCGTCTCGCGTCCGTAGGCCGTGTAGACGCCCCAGGTCGCCGCCGCGAGCATCACGTAGACGTCGCCCGTGGAATACGCCTCCAGCGCGAGGCCGCGGGCCGTGACGATCTGGATGACGAACGCGGCGCCCACGAGGCCGCACGCGAGCGCGACGAGCTCGAAGGGATGCACGCGGCGCGTCTTCACCGCGGCGGCGAGGAAGACCATGATCGGCGTGAGGGCGTCCGCCATCGAGGCGTTGGCCGCGCTCACGCGGGCGCAGCCCATGAAGACGCACCAGGCCATGACCGTGGTGCCCACGGGGCCGAGCCAGAGGATCGCCGCGACGTCGCGCCGCGTCATGCCGCGCAGACGCGCCCGTTCGCGTGCGGACGCAAAAAGCGGAATCGCCATCGCAAGACCTGCGATGACGAAACGCGAGAAGGCCAGCACTTCCGGCGACACCTTCGCGCTCTTGGTGAGAGCCGCCCCGAAGATGAACGTCGAGGCGAAGCCGGCCACCGACAAGAGCGCGAGGAAGATGCCGAATGCGAATTTCAACGCGGCACCGGCGCTACTTGATCGAGCCGAGGGCGATCAGCGCGAACACCATGGCGAAGATGGCCACCGTCTCGATGATGCCGAGCGCGGCGAGGTAGTTCGTGAAGCCCTGGTTCGTCTCGGCCTGCGCGTCGCACGAGGCGGCGGCGGCGCGGCCCTGGAAGAGCGCCGAGAGGCCGATCGCGAAGCCCGCGAAGATGCCCGCCACGAGCACCGGCACGCCCGAACCCTCGGCGACCTTGCCCACCTTGCCGAGCATGGTGAACATCAGGATCATGCCGTAGAGCGTCTGCGTGATCGGCGCGCCGACGAAGGAGAGCAGAAGAAACGGCGCCGGCTTGTTCGCCGCGTAGCACTTCTTCCACGCGCCAACGGCCGCGGAGGCCGCGAATCCCGTGCCGAGCGCGCTGCCCGCGCCGGAAAGTCCCAAGCAGGCGATGGCGCCTGCAACGATCATTGCTGCATCACTCATGTTTTCTCCTTTGTTTCCAGACGGAAAGGGTTGAAGGCGTGTCCGGACCACGTGATTCCCTTGTGGTTCGAAAATTCAAGCGTGTTGAGACGCACGGCGTGCACGAGGATCGAGAGCCCCGCCATGGCGAGGTTGAGGCCGTGGCCGACCACGAGGATCGCGACCATGCCCGCCGCGAGCAGCGCCGTGGTCCACCACGTGTGGCCGGCGTGCGCCACGTTCATCGCCATGCCGTTGAAGTTCTCGGCCACCTTCACGGAGGCGAGGCCCACCGCGAAGAGACGCACGTAGGAAATCACGTCGCCGAGCGCGCTCATGATGTTGAGCGGCAGCATGCCGAGCTCCGCGCCGCGCGTCTTCACCTCGCGCGGCTTGAGCGTGAAGAGGAAGACGAGCGCGATCGACACGCCGCCCACCCAGAGGCCCCAGGTCGGCATCGCGTCGAAGATGCCCACGATCGTGTTCGTGACGAGGTACATCGTGAGCACGATGCCCGCCCAGCCGAACTCGGCGAGACACGTGGAATCCGGCGCCTTGCACACGCCGTTCCAGAGACGCGCGAGCATGAGGTGCGACACGCCGATCGTGAAGCACAGGAACATCATGTTGCGGTAGCTCGGGTCGGCCAGCCACTTCACCGTGGGCCAGTCGGCGCACCACGGAATGCCCGCGCCGAACCACGTGTTGGAAAGGATGCCCCACAGCACCGTCGCGATCGAGAACACGGTCAGCAGCGTGAGCCAGTCGCGCACCACGCGCGGACGGTGCCGCACCGTGCCCTGCGGCCGCGTGGCGCCGATCGGCCGCGTCTTCCACCAGCCCAGCAGCGTCGCCGCGAGGAAGATCGCCCCATACGCGCCGTCGCCCACGAGCATCGCGAAGAAGAGCGAGAAGTAGCACATGAACGGCACCGCCACGTCCGCCTCCGTGTACGCGGGCGAAATGCCAAGCCCCTTGAAGAGCGCCGCCACGGGACGGAACGCCTTGGGCGGACGGATCAGCGTGGGCGGGTCTTCGCCGTCCTCCGGGTCGCGCAGCAGGATGCCCCAGGCCTTCGTGACGGCCTTGGCGCGCACCTTCGGCACGGCGTCCTGCGGCACCCAGCCCTCGATCCACGACACGGCGCCCTGGGTGGCGAGCGCGTCGCGCGCGGCCGCGAAGGCCATGCGGTCGCGGAGTTCGGGATAGAGGTCGTGGATCGCGTTCGCGCGCCGGTTCAGCGCGGCGAGGGCGTTGCGCACGCCCGCCGCGTTCGCCTCGGCCTCGGCCAGCTTGCGGCGCGTCTCGGAAAGACGTTCCTTCGGCAGCGGATCCGGCAGTTCGGCGACGGTGGAAAGGTCGATGCCGCGGTCGAGCAGGCTCTGCGCGAGCGCGGGGTCGAAGTCGCCGTAGGGCGCGTACGTGCGCACGGTCTGGCGCAGGGCGTCCGCCGCGTCGTCGAAGGCCTGGCGTTCGGCGTCGGCCTTGAGCACGGTCGCCACGAGGTCGCGGCTGCGCACGGCGTCGAAGCGGCCGTCCGCCTTCTCGGCGTCGGCCTCCTTGGCGGCCTTGGCGAGCACGCGCACGGCGCGCTCGGCGTCGGCCAGAGCGCCCTTCGCCTCCTGGAACGCGCGCGAGGCGGTCGCGCCGCCCAGCTCGAGATGGGCGCAGCCGAGGTCGCGCAGCGATTCCAGCGCCTTGTCGCGCGCACCGCTCACGCAGAGCAGCGTGAGATGCTTCATCGGAACGATCATGCCGCATTCTCCCCGCCGGGCGCCCGGCCTTTCGCGATCTTGCCGCGCGTCACGGCCGCGGTCTGCTCGTCGCCGATCGCGATCTTGATCACGCGGATGTTCTCCCGGCACTGGGGGATCTTGACTTTCTCGAAGAGGTTCACGCGCTGCGACGTGGTGCGCAGCTCGGCCGCGATGAGGTCGCGCTGACGCTGCAGCACGGCGCGCTCGCACTGCAGGGCGAGCACGTCGGTGAGCGCCGAAACGGCGTCGTCGATCCACGCGGGCGTCGCCCACAGGTCGACCGGCTTCACGTCCGTCTCAATGCCGTCGAACACGGGGATCTCCACGCCGGCGATGTTGGTCTTCGACACGCGCACCGCCTTCACCGTCACGAGGCCGCCGAGCAGGTCTTCGCCCGTCGCGAAGAGCCCCACCCAGGCGTCGAGCCCCGCGCGCACGGTCTTCTCGCGCGCCGCCACGGCGTCCGCCTGGGCGGCGATTCCCGCGATTTCGCCCTGCAGCTGCTGCTTCTTGAGCTGCAGCATCGGCAGAAACCGCTGGAAGCGCTTCAGCGCGTCCGTCTGTGCCTTCAACTCCGTCTTCGTCAGTTTGATTTTCGCCATGGTCCGATACCCCGTGGAAAAAACGGGGAATAGTATAGCACATTTTACGCGGGGCCTCGGTCTGGCAGTCGGGGTAGTCGTTCCAGTCGCCGAGCCACGTGCCATCATCGGCGGTCCAGTAGGTGTATGTCGCGCTCATTCGTCCTTCTCCTTGCGATGGAATGGGTCGTCGTCTACCATTTCCGCGCCGAGCCGTAAAGCCCAATAGGGCGGCATGGGGTAATGGCATTCAGCGCAGGAGCAGAATGGCGAAGGCGAGGAAGGGGTGGCGCGCGGAGAGCGGGAAGGCGCGCAGGGCCGCGCGCACGGGCGCTTCGCGGCGATAGGCGGCGACGAGGCGCAGGCCTTCGCCGAGCGGCGCACGGCCCGTGAGCACGATGCGCAGCATTTCCAGCAGCGAGAACACGCACGAGCCCGCGTAGAGCGGCGCGAGACGGCCATCCACATCGAGCGCCTGGCGCGCGCGCAGCAGATCGAACTTGTTGCGCAGCTCGACGCGGCCTCGCCGCAGGCGCGCGATCGCGCCGCGCGGCGACAGAATGTAGTCGTAGAGCGGTTCGTCGTGGTGCGTCATGCGCTGCGCCACAAGCAGGTAGGCGCAGTTGAAGAGGGCGTCCTCGTAGAGCGCGATGCGTTCGTCGAAGCGCACGTGATGCGCCTCGATGAGCGCGCGCCGGTAGACGCAGCGCCACACGCCGCCCGAGACCCGATGCGCCATCAGCGGCGCACCGCGATACCACGCGCGCACCTGATCGAGCGAATAGCCGAAGAGACGGGGCAGATAGTGCGCCACGATGTCGGCGTTCGTCTCGAAGTTCAACGCGCCCGTGAGCGGCACGAGATGGAAGTCCGCCTCGCCCGGGCACTTTTCGCGATAGGGGAACACGCAATAGTCCGCATGGTCGGCCTCCATCGCCGCGACGCCTTGCGCAAGGAACGTGGGCGCAAAGGCGTCGTCGGGGTCGGCGAAGAACACGTACGTGCCGCGCGCGGCGTCGAGGCCCGCGTTGCGCGCCGCGCTCACGCCGCGATGCGGCCGCGCGAGCACGCGCGCGGCGGGGAAGGCCGCGGCGAAGGCGGCAAGGCGCGCGGCCGTGTCGTCCGTGGAGCCGTCGTCGACGAAGAGCACCTCGAAGTCGGCGAGCGTCTGCGCGCGCACGCTCGCGAAGCAGCGATCGAGCGTGGCGGCGCTGTTCCAGCAGGGAATGACGAGCGAGGCCGTCATGCGGCGCCACCCACGCGGGCGCGGAGGAAGGCGCGCACGGCCTCGCCGTCCGGCATGGCCGCCGCGAAGGCGGCGACCTCGTCGTAGGCGACGTCGTCGCCGCGACCGGCCGCCTTGCACCCGGCCGCCTTGCACACGAAGATGCGCGCATGGCCCGTGCGGTAGGCGCTCTTTTCGCTCACGTCGAGCTCCTCGAAGAGTTTCTCGCCCGGACGGATGCCGGTGAAGACGATCGGCACGTCCACGTAGGGGCGGTAGCCGGCCTGGACAATCATGTCCTCGGCAAGATCGACGATGCGCACGGGCGCGCCCATATCGAGCGTGTAGATGCAGCCGTTGCCCATCACGGCGGCCTCAAGCACGAGACCCACGGCCTCCTGCACGCTCATGAAGTAGCGGCGCATGTCGGGGTGCGTGACGGTGACGGGGCCGCGGTGGGCGATCTGCTCGCGGAAGAGCGGCACCACGCTGCCGCTCGAGCCGAGCACGTTGCCGAAGCGCACGCACGAGAACACGGTGCCTCCGGCCGGCGAATTGAGCGCGAGCAGCAGAACTTCCGCGAGGCGCTTCGTCATGCCCATCACGCTCACGGGATTCACGGCCTTGTCGGTGGAGATCATCACGAAGCGCGCCACGCCCGCCACGCGGCACCATTCGCCGAGCCGGCGCGTGGCGAGCGTGTTGTTGCGCAGGCCGTCAAGCGGATTGGCCTCGACCATCGGCACGTGCTTGTAGGCGGCGGCGTGCAGCACGATCTCCGGCTTCCACCGGGCGAGCACGCGGCGCATCCGCGCCTCGTCCGCGATGTCGGCGAGCTCCGGCACGCACTGGGCGTGCGCGCCCATGTCGCGCAGTTCGCGGTCGATTTCGTAGAGGGCGTTCTCGCCGCGCTCCACGAGGATCACGCGGCGGGCGCCGTTGCGCGCCACCTGACGCACGAGCTCGGAGCCGATCGTGCCGCCCGCGCCCGTGACGAGCACGGTCTTGCCGCGCAGCAGGTCCACCACGGCCGCGCCGCCCACGGGCGTCTCGCCGCGCCGCAGCAGCTTCGTCTCGTCGCGCCGCGCCTCCGCATAGCGCCGCCACGCGAGGCGCGCGCCGAACGTGGCGCAGAACGCGAACACGCAGGAGATGAGCGCGATCGAATAAGGCGGCCGCACGCCGGCCGCGAGCGGACTGGGCAGCGCCGCGCGCAGCGCCACGAGCGCCGCCGCCGCAAGCGCGAACGCGCCCGCGTAGCGCGGCACGTCGAGCATGCCCGTGCGCCGCCACGGCAGTCGGTAGCAGCCCAGCGCCAGCAGCGCGAGCATCTGCGCGCCCCACACGGCCGCGAAGCCCTGCGCCGTGACCGCCCATCCCCACGGCGGCTCCTGGAAGTCGAAGCGCAGCACGACGGCGGCGAGATACGCGCCGCCCAGCAGCGCCGCATCCACCGCCAGCCCCGCGAGACGCGTGAGGTCAAAGAGAA
>CAVEDG010000003.1:0-11018 GCA_963614205.1 bacterium
ACGCGGCCCCGCCCCGCCCCACGGCGCCGAACACGCGCGACTTCTGAAGCGTTCGGCGCGTCGAACCTGGTCCCTTGCTTGTTTGCGGCTCTCGTGTGTGGTATACTACATTCGCTTTGAACATCGTTTATCAAGGGCAGAACGTGGAGACCGACCAGACGACGCTGGCCGGTTTTCTTGAAACGCGCGGCGTGGACGCCGCGCGCGCGATCGTGGAGTGCGCCGGCGAAATCTATGCGCCCGGCGCCGATCTGACGGGCGTGCCGCTCGTGGAACAGACCGCCGTCGACGTGTTCCGCGTGACGGCGGGGGGCTGAGGCGTGGGCGCGAACCCGTTTCTCACCGCGGTGGAGCGCGCCGTGCTGGCGCGCGCCCGCGTGGGCATTGCCGGCGCCGGAGGCCTGGGCTCGAACTGTGCGCAGCACCTCGTGCGCGCGGGCGTGTGCCATCTCGTGGTCGCCGACTTCGACGTGGTGGGCGCCTCCAATCTCAATCGCCAGTTCTTCTTCCGCGACCAGATTGGCCGGAAGAAGGTCGAGGCCCTGAGGGAGAACCTGCTGCGCATCGACCCGGAGGCGGACGTGCGCGCGGTCGACGCGCGGCTCGACGCCGCCTCCGCGCGCGCCCTCTTCGCGGACTGCGACGTGGTGGTGGAGGCGCTCGACGCCGTCGCCGCCAAGACGATGCTGCTCGGCGCGCTGCTGCCGCTCGGCACGGCGCTCGTCACGGCGAGCGGCATCGCCGGCTGGGGACGCTCCAACGCGCTGCGCGTGCGGCGGCTCGGCGCGCGCGTGGTCGCCGTGGGCGACGAGACGACGGGCGTGGACAATGCCACGCCGCCCGTCTCGCCGCGCGTGGGCATCGCCGCCGCCCAGCAGGCCAACGCGGTCCTGGCCCTGCTGCTCGGCCTCGAGCCGTAACGGACATTTCAACGTTCAACTGAAGAGGACAGACACAAGATGAAAGATCTGGTCATTGGCGGAAGGCGGTTTACGAGCCGCTTCTTTCTCGGTACGGGCAAGTTCGCCTCGGGCGCGCTGCTCAAGGACGCGCTCGCGGCGAGCGGCGCGGAACTCGTGACGACGGCGCTCACGCGCGTGCACGAAGGCGACGCCGCGCACGACGACATCCTGAAGGAAATCGACCGCGAGAAGGTCGAGATCATGCTCAACACGTCCGGCGCGCGCACGGCGGACGAGGCCGTGCGCATCGCGAAGATCGGCCGCGCGGCGGGCTACAACTGGGTCAAGATCGAGGTGCATCCCGACGCGCGCTACCTGCTGCCCGATCCGGTGGAGACGCTGGCGGCCGTGGAGGCGTGCGCGAAGCTGGGCATGGTCGTGCTGCCGTACATCAACGCCGATCCCGTGCTCGCGCGCCGCTGCGAGGAGGCGGGCGCCGCCGCGGTGATGCCGCTCGGCTCGCCGATCGGGTCCAACCGCGGCATCCGCACGCGCGACATGATCGAGATCATCGTGGAGCAGAGCCACGTGCCCGTGGTCGTGGATGCCGGCATCGGCCTGCCGTCCCACGCCGCCGAGGCGATCGAGCTGGGCGCGGACGCCGTGCTCGCGAACACGGCCGTGGCCGCCGCCGACGATCCCGTGGCGATGGCGCGCGCGTTCGGTCTCGCCGTGCAGGCCGCCGAGCTCGGCATCAAGGCCGGGCCGCCCTCCGTGCGCTCCACGGCCTGCGCCACGTCCCCGATGGACATCTTCAAGTGAGGCCGCCGCGATGTTTCCGCTTCTGAAGTACACGCAGCAGCAGGTCGAGGACTACTACGCGAAGGTCACGCCCGAGATGGTCGCGGCCTCGCTCGCGAAGGAGCGCCACGACTGGTTCGACCTCCTGAATCTGCTGTCGCCCGCCGCGTATCCGTTCATGGACGAGATGCGCGCGAAGGCCCGCCGCGCCCGCATCCGCTACTACGGCAAGACCGTGAGCGTCTACGCGCCGCTCTACATCGGCAACACGTGCATCAATTCGTGCCGCTACTGCGATTTCCGCATCCAGCACAAGGGCACCGTGCGCCGCAATCTCACGCTCGACGAAATCCGCATCGAGGCCGAGGCCATCCGCGCCTCGGGCATCGACAGCCTGCTCATCGTGGCGGGCGAGGATCCGCGCGTCAACACGGTCGAGCGCTTCTGCGAGGTCGGGCGCATGCTCAAGACGATGTTCTCGAACCTGTCGCTCGAGGTCGCGCCGCAGAGCGAGGAGGCCTACCGCGAGATGTTCAAGGCCGGCTACGAATCGCTCACGTGCTTCCAGGAGACGTACGACCCGGAGCGCTATGCGTACTTCCACCCGGCGGGGCCGAAGTCCAGCTACGAGTGGCGGCTCTGGACGCAGCTGCGCGCGGGCAAGGCCGGCTTCCGCACGCTTGGCTGCGCGTTTCTGCTCGGGCTTTCGCCGTGGCGGCCCGAGGCGGCCTCGCTCGGCGCACATGCGTTCTACCTGATGAAGGAATGCTACCAGGCGAAGATCCAGTTCGCGTTCCCGCGCTTCTGCCGCGTGGAAGGGGGCTTCGTGCCGCCGTGCGAGGTGGAGGAGCGCGACGTGGACCTCATGATGCTCGCCTTTCGCATTGTGTTCCCGCAGTGCTGCATGACGGTCTCGACGCGCGAGGCGCCGAAGTTCCGCGACTACATCGTGCAGGTGGCGGCGGACAACATGAGCGCGGGCTCGCGCGTGACGCCGGGCGGCTACGCCGTGCTCGAACAGGAGCACGTGAAGGACGTCGCGCAGTTCACGCTCACCGACCGGCGCAAGCCGCAGGACGTCTACGACGCGATCAAGGCGAACGGCCAGGAAGTCGTGTTCAAGAACTGGGACAACCGCATCTGACCGTGATGGCCGAGGCGCTCGACAGTCTGCTCGCCCGCGCGCAGGCGCGGCCGCGGAACCTCTCCGTGGCCGACCTCGCGCGCCTCGTCGCCCTCGACGATCCCGACGAGCAGCGGCGCGCGCGCGCGGCCGCCTACGCGCTGAAGCGCCGCTACGTGGGCACCGCCGTCTCGATTCGCGGGCTCGTCGAGATCGGCAACGTCTGCGCGAAGGACTGCTTCTACTGCGGCATCCGCCGCTCGAACGCCGCCGTGGCGCGCTACCGCCTCACGGTCGCGGAGATCGCGCGCATGGCGGAGACCTGTGCGCGGGAAGGCTCGGCCTCGCTCGTGCTGCAGGGCGGCGAGATCGAGAGCGAGGCGAACACGGCGTTCATCGAGGACTGTCTGCGCGCGCTCGCGCCGCTGAACCTCGGCGTCACGCTGTCGCTCGGCGAACAGACGGAGGAGGTCTACCGCCGCTGGCGCGAGGCGGGCGCCGCGCGCTATCTGCTGCGCATCGAGACGTCGTCGCCCGCGCTCTACGCGCGCCTGCATCCCGCCACGCACAGCTGGGCGCGCCGCGCCGCCTGTCTCGACGCCCTGCGCCGCTGCGGCTATCAGGTGGGCACGGGCGTGATGAGCGCGCTGCCGGGCCAGACCGCCGAGGACCTCGCGCGCGACATCGTCTTCTTTGGCGACCGCGACGTGGACATGATCGGCATGGGGCCCTACATCCCGCACCCCGACACGCCGCTCGCCACCACCGCGCCGCACCTGCCGACCGGGGAGCGTCTGCGTCTCGGCCTCAACATGATTGCCGCCACGCGCCTCTATTTGCACGACGTCAACATCGCCTCGACCACGGCGCTGCAGGCGCTCGCGCCCGACGGCCGCGAACAGGGCCTGCTCGCCGGCGCCAACGTGCTCATGCCCAACGTCACCGACGTCGCCTATCGCCGCCGCTACCAGCTCTACGCCGGCAAGCCCGATCTCGACGAAAACGCCGCCGCCTGCCGCGCCGACCTCGACCGCCGCCTCGCCGCCCTTGGCGAGCACATCGCCTACGGCCTCCGCGGCGACAGCCCCCATTTCGCAGCCCGTCGCGCCTGACCGCGACGATCCATTTCATTTTTTTCAACAGGAAGGATTCCCAAAATGTCCATGACACACACGATTGGCGGCGCCAGGACGAAGCTCCTGGGCGCGGTCGTTCTGCTTCTCGCCGGCGCGGCGCCGGCCCTCGACATTCCCCTCACCTCGCAGAGGGCCACGCCGGTGGCCGCCGACGATCCGCGCGACGATCTGCGCCCGGGGCTGACGCTCACGGGCCAGGTGCGCTTCGACGCGGATCCCGTCACGAAGAACGGCACGATGATCGTGTGGCGCGGCCGCCCGGAGAGCGAAGGCGCCTTCTTCCTGCGCATCGATCCCGTGCGCGAAGGCCGCCGCTTCAGCTTCTTCGTCAATCTGGACGGTTCGCCCGAGCCGCGCGTCACGGTGCCCCTCGCGCCGCAGACCAACACGTGGTACGCCTTCGCCGCCGGCTGGGACGGCACGAATCTGTGGCTTTCCGTGAACGGGCAGAAGGCGTCGCGGTCGCGCGCGGGCGAGGCGAAGATCTATCCGCTGCGCGCGAAGGTGACCGGCGGCCGTCTGGACGGCGCGCTGCGCGACGTGGCCGTGACGACGCCGCCGGAAACGCTGCCGACCGACCTCACGGTGCGTCCGGGTCTGCTTCTGGCCTGCGACGCGACGTTCCGCGCGCCGCCGCGCGGCGAGACGGCGATCCTCCAACGCGCGAACGAGTATCTGCTGCGCTACGACGTGCGGGAGACCGGCGGCGTCTTCGGCTTCTGGGTGTTTGCGGACGGCGGCTGGGAACCGCGCGCCGCCGTGAGCGCCGCCACCGTGGAGACGGGGCGCGTCTACCGCCTCGTCGCCAATTGGAATGGGCGCGACATCACCCTTGCCGTCGATGGCGAACCCGGCGCGACGGTGAAGCGCATGGGGCGCTGCGCGGCGTATCCGAAGGCCCGGCTCGTGCTGGGCACGCCCGGCGTCGTGGACGTGGCGAACCTCATCGTGCGGAACGAACCGCGCGAACTGGTGGATTTCGCCATGTTCCGCACGCGCGAGCTCATGCCCGTGGTGGGGAAGCCCGCGACGGTGCGCGGCGCGCTGCGCAATTTCGGCGAGGCGCTGGGCGCGTGCACGGTGACGGCCTCGGCGCGCGGCGACGTGACGATCGCGCCCGCGACGATCACGCTGCCGGGACTCGCGGCCAACGGCGAGACGCCGCTAGAATGGACGGTCGACGCCGGCACGAACGGCTTCGCCTACCTCGACTTCTCCGTCACGCGCGCGGACGCCGGGAAGAGCCGGCGCATCTGCCGCGCCTCGAAGCGTTTCGTCTTCATGCCCGAGCGGGAACCCGCGCTCACGGCGGCGGCATGGCAGCCGCCGATCCGCCCCACGCGCACGTGGCACGTGGACGCGATGGCGGGCGACGACGCGCGCGACGGCCTCACGCCCGCGACGGCGTGGCGCACGTTCGCGAACGTGAAGAACCTCGCGCTCGGACCGGGCGAGCGGCTGCTGCTCCGGCGCGGCAGCGTCTTCACCGAGGAGCTGCAGCTCGCGGCCGCGGGCGCGCCGGACAACTGGGCCGAGATCGGCGCCTATGGAACGGGCGGGCGGCCGCAGATCCGGCGCACGCGCCATTTCAACGAACGCTGCGCGTACATCGAGGGCGCCTACGTGGCCGTGCGCGACCTCATCGTGTGCAATGCGGGCAGCGGCCTCACGGTGACCGCGCCGCGCGACCCGGCGGCGCCGCGCGGCCATGTGCTGGTGGAGCGCTGCCTCGCGCATCACATCGAGGGCGGCTACCGCTTCAACGCGCACGGCATCCCCGAATGGCGCGACGCGCCCGGTCCGGCGGGCCAGGCGCGCTCCACGGGCGTGGCGGCGGTCGGTCTGCACCACGTGGTCATGCGCGACTGCGAAACCTACCAGTGCTCGAGCGGCTTCCGCATCGGCGGCACGGACACGTACGTGAACCGCATGTTCTGCCACGACAACTACGCGCACAACACGTCGCCGCATCCGTACAACACGGCGAGCCGGTCGTGGATCACGGACTGCGTGTTCGACGCCTCCGGCTGGCACGCCTCCGCCGGCACGATGGGCATCATGCTCGCCGGCAACGACGGCTGGGTCATGCGCGGCTGCCACTTCCTGAACCAGCCCGACTCCGGCTCCGGCGACGAGGGCGGCATCGACTTCGAGACCTCGGGCGAGAACTGCCTCGTGGACCGCTGCACGTTCCGCAACAACGCGGGTGCGGCGATCGAGGTGCTGGGGCTGCGCACGCCGCAGACGCGCAACGTGCACATCCGCGGCTGCAAGTTCGTCCGCGACAACTGGGCCTACCGCAACGGGCCGTGCGAGATCCAGGTGTGGGGCTGGCCCTCCACGTCCGGCGACGTCACGTGCTCGAACGGGCGCATCGAGGGCAACGGCTACGTGCTGCTGCCGGGCGTGCCGTTCTACGTGAACCACACGCGCACGACGAACGACTGGATCCTCGCGGACAACCGCGAGTTCGCATTCGAGGAAGACCTCGACGCGGCGTTCCCCTATCCGGACCCGCCGGCCGTGACGGCGTGCGGCGAAGTGTGGACGGATGCGCCCGAGGCCGCGCTCTTCGCGAAGATCGACGATGCGAAGGCGGCCGTCTCCTGGGAGGCGGTCGAGGGTCCGGCGGGCGTGGTCTTCGCCAACGACCGCGCCGCGCGCACAACGGCCACGTTCCCGGGCGAGGGAGACTGGCGCCTCAACGTGACGGCGGACAACGGCACACTCTGGCGCACCGCGCGCACCGCCGTGCACGTGCTGCCGCCGGGTGCGCGCACGGCCCACGCCTGGGACTTCGCGCGCAATCTCGACCCGCAGGGCTGGCGCCCCGAGGCGACCGGCACCGACTACGAGTACATCCACGCGACGGATCCGTTCTGGAATACCGAGGCGTTTCCCGTGGAGCTGGTGTGCGGCGACGCCTATGTGATCGCCGTGAAGGAGAGCGCCGAGGCGGCGCTTGTCTCGGCGCGCGACCGCCGTCTGGGCGTGACCTTCAACGCCCATGGGGCGAACGCGCTGCGCATCCGCATGCAGAACCACACCACGTCGCGCCGCATGCGCGTGTGGTGGCAGACGTCGGGCGCGCCGACGTGGGACCGCGCCCGGAGCGTGGCCTTCGCCGTCGTGCCGCAGGACGGCGACGACCGCGTCTACACCGTGCCCCTGCCGCCCGTGGGCGGCGTCAAGCAGATGAAACTCGCGTTCTCGGCGGACGGCGAACCCGTCACCGGCACCGTGCGCCTCGACTACATCTGGGCCGGCTGGCTGCCGTGACGGCGCGTCAGAGCGTCTTCAGGAAGGCGAGCAGCGCGGCGCGGCCGGCGTCGTCGAGGTCGCCCACGGGCATGCGCGTGAGCACGGCGCCGAGGTCGGCGAGCGAGCCGTTGGCGAGGAACACGCCGCGGCTGCCGAGCCCGCGCAGCACGGGCACCTTGCGTCCCGAGGCCGCGCGCAGGCCGCCGAGCATGGGGCCGTCGTGGCAGGAAAGGCAGTCGAGGCGGCGGAAGAGCGCCTGACCCTCGACCTGCGCCGCCGTGAAGGCGTTCGTCTGGTTGTCCCAGTAGCGGTCGAACGCCGTCGGCAGCGGCATGAGCGTGCGGTTGTGCTGAACAAGGGCGTCGAGCAGGTTCGTGGTGGTGAGGCCGTCTTCGTAGCTCGCCTTGAAGCGCGCGCAGAGCTTCTCGTCCGCGCCAAGCCGCCGCACCACGGCCTCGAGATCGCCGCCGCCCGCGCGGTCGCGCCGCGTGATCATCTGCGCGATCGCGTCCGCCAGGTTCGTGCACGAGCCGTCGTGCAGGAACACGGAGGCGAAGGAGGCGCCGAGCACGGTGCGCGTGAGCAGGTCGCCGTGCGTCTTGCCGTCCACGCCGCCTTCGTTGAGGCGGTGGCAGGCGGCGCACGTGCGGTAGGCGCTCTGGGCGAGGCGGCGGTCGCAGAAGAGCGTGGCGCCGAGCTTGGCCGGGCCGAAGGCGTGCGGCAGCTGCGCGGGCAGCGCGATGAAGTCGCTGCGGCCGTCCGAGTCGATGCCGAAGCGCGCGAGGAAGGCGCGGCGCGTCTCGGCCTTGGCGGTCTCGGCCCGCTGCGTCTGCCACGCGCGCAGGCCCCAGAGGAGGCCTGCGGCCACGAGAACCGCGAGCGTCGCCGCGGCGGTCCACATCCATTTTGCGTTGCGCGTCATCGTCGTTGCCCTCGTCGCCGCGTGTTCTACAGGTTCGCGAACGGATTGCAGCAGAAGCCGCTCGAGAAGGAGCGACCGCCATGGTCGCCGCCCACGCGCGTGGGGCCGCCGCGACGCGCGCCACCGTTCGAGCCGCCGCGGTCGTCGCGCCGACCGCCGCCGTTGCCGCCGCCGCGCCGGTCGCCCGCCGCCGCGCGCGGCTGCGTGCGCGCCGTGAGCGAGATGCGCTGCCGCGCCTTGTCCACGCTGAGCACCTTCACCTTGATGCGGTCGCCCACCTTCACGACTTCGTTCGGATCGCGCACGAAGCGGTCGGCGAGTTCGGAGACGTGCACGAGGCCGTCCTGATGCACGCCGATATCCACGAACGCGCCGAAGGCGGCCACGTTCGTGACCACGCCTTCGAGGGTCATGCCCTCCTGCACGTCGTCGATCGTCATCACGTCCTCGCGGAACGCGGGCTTCTCGAAGACGGCGCGCGGGTCGCGACCGGGCTTCTTGAGCTCGGCGACGATGTCCTTGAGCGTGGGCTCGCCCACGTCGCCCGTCACGTAGCGGCGCACGTCGATGCGGTCGGCGAGCGTGGCGTTGCCCACGAGCTCGCCCACGTTCACGCCGAGGTCGGCCGCCATGGTCTCGACCAGCGTGTAGCGTTCGGGATGCACGGCCGAGGCGTCGAGCGGATTGGCGGCGCCGCGGATGCGCAGGAAGCCCGCGCACTGCTCGAACGCCTTCGCGCCGAGGCCGGAGACCTTGAGCAGGTCGGCGCGGCTGCGGAACGCGCCGTTCTCGTCGCGCCACGCCACGATGCGCTTGGCGAGCGACGGGCCCACGCCGGAGACGCGCGTGAGCAGCGGCGCGGAGGCGGTGTTGAGCTCCACGCCCACGCGGTTCACGCAGCTGACCACCACGTCGTCGAGCTTCGCGTCGAGCAGCGGCTGGTGCACGTCGTGCTGGTACTGGCCTACGCCGATGGCCTTGGGCTCGATCTTCACGAGCTCGGCGAGCGGATCCTGCAGGCGCCGCCCGATGGAGATCGCGCCGCGCACGGTGAGGTCGAGGTTCGGGAACTCCTCGCGCGCGATTTCGCTCGCGGAGTAGACGGAGGCGCCGCTCTCGCTTACGCTCACCACGATCACGTCCTTCGCGCCGAGCAGCTTGAGCACCTCGCGCACGAAGGCCTCGGTCTCGCGCCCGGCCGTGCCGTTGCCCACGGCGATGGCCTCGGGGTGGAACTGCTCGACGATCTTCGCGAGCGTCTCCTGCGCCTCGGCCGTGCGCTGCATGGGATAGATCACGGTGTTGACGAGGAACTTGCCCGTGGCGTCGAGCATGGCGACCTTGCAGCCCGTGCGGATGCCGGGGTCGATGGCGAGCACCTTCTTCTCGCCCAGCGGCGCGGCGAGCAGCAGGTGGCGCAGGTTCTCCGCGAACACCTCCACGGCCTGGCGGTCGGCCTCGAGCTTCTTCTCCACCGTGGCGTCGAGCTCGCAGCTCGGCGCGAGCAGGCGCTTGTAGGCGTCCTCCACGGCGAGGTGGAGGTTGTCGTCCGCGCCGGCGCCGATGATGTCGGAGATGCGCTGCACGAGCGGCGCGCGGTCGACCACGAGGCGCACCCACAGCACGCCTTCCTTCTGGCCGCGGCGGATCGCGAGGAAGCGGTGGCTCGGAATCTCGGAGATGGGCTCCTGGAAGTCGTAGTACTGCTCGAACTTCGTGGGCGCGGTGGGCGCGGGCGTGACGACCTCGCTGCGCACGAGCGCCTTGTGCGCAAAGGCTTCGCGCACGAGGCCGCGCACGTCCGCCATGTCGGCGATGCGCTCGGCGAGAATGTCGCGCGCGCCCTGCAGCTCGTCCGCCGAACCCTCGTAGGGCTCGTGGTTCCAGATCTTGTCGGCCAGCGGTTCGAGACCCTTCTCCTTGGCGATCATGGCGCGCGTGCGGCGCTTGGGCTTGTAGGGCTGGTAGAGGTCCTCGAGCGCGTTCTTCTGCATGCACGCCTCGATCTTCGCGCGCAGCTCGTCCGTGAGCTTGCCCTGCTCGTCGATGGACTTGAGGATGGTGGCGCGCCGGTCTTCGAGTTCGGCGTAGTAGGCGAGGCGTTCCTGAATCTTGGAGATCTGCACCTCGTCGAGGTTGCCGTGCGCCTCCTTGCGGTAGCGCGCGATGAAGGGAATCGTGTTGCCGTCGTTGAGCAGCTTCGCGACGGCGGCGATCTGGCCGCCGGGAATGCCCAGTTCGGAGGAAAGACGCGGCAGAATCGTCTGCGCGTTCAGGTCGTTCGTCATGGTCTGTGCCTTCGGAGTCTTCGGAAAGAACGCGCGTCAGCGCTGCACGCGGGCGTTGCCGGCGTAGACGTCCCACACCTGCTTTTCGTCCGCGGGTTCCGCGTAGTCGTTGAGCGAGGAGGCGGCGAGCACGCCCGAGGCCCAGCCGAACTGCGCGCACTTCGCGCCGTCCCAGCCCTTGAGCACGCCGTAGAGCAGACCGCCCGTGAAGCCGTCGCCGCCGCCGATGCGGTCGAGCACGTCGATGTCGCGCGGCTCCTCCACGAACCACTCGCCGTCCGCGCGCACGATCGCGCCCCAGAGGTGGTGGTCGGCGGAGACGACCTGGCGCAGCGTGGTGGCGTACATCTTCGCGTTGGGGTACTTCCGGGCGACCTGCTCGATCATGTCCTTGAAGCTCGCGATCTTGGCGGCGAGGTCGCGCCCGCCGGCTTCGGGGCCCTTGAAGCCGAGGCAGAGCTGGAAGTCCTCCTCGTTGCCCACGAGGATGTCCGCCACGGAGGCGATGCGGTGGAAGGCATCGGAGAGCTCGGCCTCGCGTCCCTTCCAGAAGGTGGCGCGGTAGTTGAGGTCGAAGCTCACGAG
>CAVEDG010000003.1:11056-17241 GCA_963614205.1 bacterium
GCCTCGCGTCCCTTCCAGAAGGTGGCGCGGTAGTTGAGGTCGAAGCTTACGATCGTGCCGTATTTCTTCGCGGTCTCGGCGAGCGCGAGGCAGGCCTTCGTCGTTTCGGGGCTCATGGCGGCGATGAGGCCGGAGAGGTGCAGGATGCCCACGCCGTCTTCGCCGAAGATCTTGGCGAGGTCGTAGTCGGCGGCGTCCAGCGTGCGGCCCACTTCGCCGGCGCGGTCGTTCCAGACGCGCGGCGCGCGCAGACCGAAGCCGGAGTCGGCGATGTTGAACTGGTGGCGATAGCCCCACGGGCCGCCCTGCGGCACGTCCGGGCCCACGTAGGCGATGTTGCGCGCGCGCAGCTGCGCCTTGATGAACGCGGCCATCGGGCTGCCCGCCACGAAGCGCGTGAGCACGAGGCACTCGGGCCCGAGCGAGCTCGTGACGTTGAGCACGTTCGTCTCGGCGCTCGTCGCCTGCAGCAGGAAGCGGTTGGAGTTGTGAACCGCCATGCGGTTCTCGGGGGTGATGCGCAGGCCCATGCTCGAAAGGCAGGCCACGGCGTATGTGTAGGATTCGCGTGTCTTCATGTGTGAGTGTTCCAAAGTGGTCGATTTCAAATGCACTAGTATACCATTTCCTGATTCCCCTCGTGGCGGAATTCGGCGAGAAGGGTGCGGCCGTCGGGGGCGTCTTCGGCGAGAAGGGCGGCCGTGCGCGCGCCGCGCGCGAAGAGGCGGAAGGTGCGCGTGGAGACGGGCAGCTCCGTCCAGCCCGCGGCGCGGTAGTCCGCCGCGGCGCGTTCGGCGGCGACGGCGGCGGGGCCGGGCACCGGACGCACGGAGACGCGCTGGCCGCCCGCGAACGCGCCGGCATAGGCGTCGGGCGCGGCGGCGGGCGCCGTGCGGAAAATCCAGCCGCCGGCGAGCAGCGCGCCCGCGAGCGGAAGGACGGCGAAGAGAAGACGGCGCAGGTTCACAGCAGGTCTCCTTCCGCTGCGGTGAACGCGGGGGCGTCGAACGTCGGCACGGTGAACGCGGGCAGCGCGGCCGCTTCGTGCAGCCGGTATTCGCCGGCGGCGTTCACCTCGAAGAGATACTCGCCGGCGAGCGTGGGCAGATCCACCGTTTCGTGGTCTTCCTTCGTCGCGAGGGCGACCGGCGGCAGCGTCTGCAGGGCCGTGGGCAGCGCGGCGTTCAGGACCGGGGGCAGCGCACCGACCTCGCCGGCGGAACCGGCCTGGGCCGCGCGCCCGGCGTCGCGCCGCACGTCGCTCAGAAGGCGCGTGGCGCGCGGAATGATCGCGCCGAAGGCGAGCAGCGCGCTCAGCACGAGCGCGAACGCGAAGAGGCAGACGGCGCACTCGATCATCGCCTGGCCGCGTGTGGCGCTAGCGCGCATGGTGCGTGCCTCCTCCCGGCGCGGAACCGCCCGTGGGGAGGCGGCACTGGTTGCTGTTGTCGGCGAGCCACTGCAGCCCGCGCGAGCGGAAGTCGTCGTCGGCCCAGGTGCGCAGCGTCGAGCAGTAGGAGCAGCCGCCGGCGTAGACGCCTTCGGCGACGGCGCGCGCGTGGTCGCGCGTGTGGGAGACCCAGTTCCGGTCGGCCATGTTGAGGCGCTGTTCGGAGGCGCCCGCCAGCGGGATGAGGCGCACGGCGGTGAAGGCGGGCGTGACGAGCGGGCACAGGCCGTCGAGCGTGACGGTGCGGCCGTCGATTTCGCCGAAGGGCTTCGCGGCGGCCGTCCACACGTTGTCGCGCGTCTTGACGTCGGGCGTGACGGGCGTGAGCCGGGCGGTCACGCGCGCGGCGGCCGCGGCGCCGAAGAGGTCGTATTGCGGGCGCACGTCGCCGCGCAGGGGCAGGCGCGTGTCGCCGCCGCGCGACATCTCGGTCCACGCGCGCCAGTCGTCGCCGTAGCGGATCCAGGTGAAGGAGACGTCGTTCGTGACGACGCCGGAGAGGGAGAGGGTGAAGTCCGTGACGGCGGTGCAGCCCGCGCGGGCGGCGAGCGCGAGCACGGTCTCGTGCATGCGCGCGCGGTCGCGGTCGGGGTCGAGGTCGCGCAGCGCGCCGTGGAAGGCCGTGACGTCCACGCCGTAGAATTCGGGATTCTGCGGCGAGGCGCCGGCGCCGACGGGGATCTCGCCCCAGCCGGAGAAGTCGCTGAGCAGCGCCATCATGTCGTCGCGCAGGAAGAACCAGCACCAGTCCTCGCCGTTCACGGCCGCGTAGAAGGCCTTGTCGTAGAGCGGATGCGAGCCGGTGGCGCCGTAGTTGTAGTAGCGCGCGTTTTCGCAGCCGGCGTAGGCGCCATCCTGGAGAACGGCGCGCAGCATGGCGGCGTAGTCCTGCGCCTTTTCGGGCCAGGAGGCGGAGGGGATCACGTAGGCGTCGGCGCGGGCGACGGCTTCGTTCACGAGGCCGGCCATGTCGGGGTCGGGCGTCGCGCCGTTGGCGCGGGCGGCGCACTGGGCGGCATGGAGCCCGGCGAGGGGCCCCGCGAAGACGAGCCGCTCCTGCAGATGCTGCAGGGCGGCGATGAGCTCGGAGGCGGCGCCGGGATTCTCGGCGTGACGGCAGGCGAGGTCGATCTGGGCGAGGTTGAGCGCGCCGAGGGCGTTGAGCGTGACGCCCTGCCAGCGCGCGGCGGCAAGGGCGGCCGCGTCGCCCGCGTTCTGCAGGCGGCCCTTGCCGCGGATCGCGAGAAACACGTCCACGTTCACGAGCGCGAGGAAGAGCAGCCCGAGAATCATGAAGAGCAGCACGAGCACGACCTGCCCGCGCGCCCTACTGGAGGTAGAATCCGGCATGGTCTTCGAGTTCGGCGTGGCCTTCGAGGCGATGGAGCGTGGCGTCGGCGTCTTCGTCTTCGCCGTAGAGCGGGCGGCGCTGCCACACGGTCAGCGAAAGCGTCGTCCCACCCGGATCGACGCACGACCAGCCGAGCCGCGCGGTGTTCCAGAGGTCGAAGTCGAGCACGGCGCGCACGTCGGCCTCCGACTCGCGCGCGAGATAGGTCCCCATGCGGCTCACGAGCGTGCCGGTGGAAAGCGGCTTGCCGGCGTTGTCCTTCACGAGACAGCGGCCGGCGGTGGCGAGCGTGGCCACGCGCACGGTCTTCGTGACCATGAAGTCGTTGAAGCCCACGGCGCGGGCGCGCGCGGCGCGCGCGGCGGCGTAGTCGAGCACGGTGTGGGCGATGAGCAGATGGGCGTATTCGTAGACGGCGAAGAACACGAGGCACAGCAGAACCAGCGCGAGGATCGATTCGACCATCGCCTGGCCCGCCTGGCGGGAAGGGGAGTACCCGCGTGTGCGCATGGGGACGCGCTTCGCTATTCGCCGAGCTTCTTGATCGTGCTCGTGTCGATGTTCTCGGCGGCGGTCTTCGCGTTCGAGCCCTCGGTGTCGGAGATGGCCTCGGTGGCGCCGGCGACCTTCCGGCCCACGCCGCGGCTGAAGTAGGTGAACACGGCGATCAGGGAGATCGCGATGAGGCCGATGATGATGATGTACTCGACCATCGTCTGGCCTTTTTTGTGCGTTCTGTTCGTCATGGTGTCTTGTCCTTTCTGATGAAGCGGGCGGTCACGGATACTCGCACGTCACGAGCGTGGTCGTGCGCGTGGCCGAGCCGTGCGCGGCGCGCGCGAAGAAGCGCAGCGCCACGCACACGCCGAGCAGCGCCGCGAACACGAGAATGTATTCGAGCGCCGCCTGTCCCGCTTGTGCCGACGAGTTCATGGCGAACAGTATAGCACATCTTCGCGTTCGAGGGTGAAGCGCCAGCTGGGCGCGGCGGACGATTCCACGGCGGCGGACTGCGCGACGCGGTAGCCGGGCACCCAGAGGATCTCGCCCGTGAGGGCGTCCGCCAGCACGGGGAGCGCATGGCGCACGGCGGGCGGCACCTTGGCCGTCACGAAGACGTCCTGCAGCTTGCGCGAGCGGCCGCCCATGCCCGTGGGGGCGATGCGGTCGCCGGGTCGCCAGGGGCGCAGGGCGAGCGTGCGCCCGGCGAGCGCGGCGCGGGAGAGCTCGCAGATGGCGGGCAGCGCGCCGATCGCGGCGGCCGGGCGGCGCGCGAAGCCCGTGGCGGGCGCGATCGTGAGCGTGAAGCGCGGGGCGGGCGGCGCGGCGACAGGCGGCGGCGGCGCGGCGGGGCGCGTGAGGTCGCCGCGCAGAATGGCCGCGCTCGTGCAGAGGTGTTCGGTGATGTGCGGGTCGAGATGCGCGCGCAGGAAGGGCAGCACCACGTGGCGCACGTTGTTGCGCGGAATGGACGTGTCGGCGTTGGTGGCGTCTTCGCGCCAGGTCTGGCCGCGCCGCGCGAGGAAGGCGCGCAGGTCGGCGTCGCGCAGGTCGAGCAGGGGACGGATGAACGTGACGCCTTCCACGCGGGAGATGCGCCTGAGCCCGGCGAGCCCCTCCGGACCCGACCCGCGGGCCATGCGCAGCAGGAAGGTCTCGGCCACGTCGTCCGCATGGTGGCCGGTCGCGATGGCGTCGAGGTGCAGGCGCGCGGTCATGCGCGCGAAGAAGGCGAGGCGCACGCGGCGCGCGGCCATTTCGAGGGATTCGCCCCGGCGACGGACCACGCGGGCGCGGGTCGCGTGCACGGGAAGGCCGAAGTCGGCGGCGAGCCGGCGCACGAAGCGCGCGTCGGCGGCGGATTCCGGGCGCAGGCCGTGGTCGACGTGCAGCACCACGGCGTCGAAGCCGAGCGTCGCGCGCAGCTCGGCCATGAGCACGAGAAGGGCGGTGGAATCGGCGCCGCCGGAGACGGCCAGCCCGATGCGCCAGCGACGCGAAACGGTGGAGGACGTGGACATTTCGCGTCTGCCTGCGGGGTCAGTTCGCCCTGTGGAAGGTTACGCACACGGGGCGGGGTTGGGGCGGAAGTTCCGGAATCGCGATGGGGCCTTTGCGCAGCACCTCGCAGGAGCCGTCGTCGCGCACGCGCACGACGGTGGAGGGCGTGCCGCCGGGCGAGACGCCGCCGTCGATCACGAGGTCGGCGGAAAGCCCCACCTCGGCCAAGGCCTGCGGCGCGTCCGTCGCGGCGCGCTGCCCGGAGAGATTGGCGCTCGTCACGCGCAGCACGCCGCCGCAGCGCCGCAGGAGATCCCGCGTCCACGCATGGTCGGGCACGCGGAAGCCCTCCGGGCCCACGACGACGGTGAGCGCGCCCGGCCACAGGCGCGCAAGGGCGTCGGGCACGCCGTAGCCGAAGGCGCGCACGGCCGCGCCGTCGGCGGCGAGCAGCGCGATGGGCTTGCCCGCCGCGCGGCCCTTGATCGTGTAGAGCCGCGCCACGGCCTCCGGGAACGCGGGATGTGCGGCAAGGCCGTACACCGTGTCCGTGGGAATCACGACCACGCCGCCCGCGTTCAGTACGCGCGCCGCCGCGTCAAGGGACTGTTCGTTGGCCTTTAGGACATCCATCGTCAAGTTAAAAGTTAAAGGTTAAAAGTTAAAAGTTAAAGTTTAGAAGTTAAAGGTTAAAGGTTAAAGGTTAAAGGTTAGAAGTTAAACGTTAAAAGTTACCCTTTGCCATCTACCACTCAACTTCTAATTCCTAATTTTTAACCTTTAATCTTTAATCTTTAACTTTTAACTTTTAACTTTTAATCTTTAACTTTTCTTGAGCTGCGGGAAGAGGACGATGTCGCGGATGGAGTCGCAGCCCGTGAGGAACATCACGAGGCGGTCGACGCCGATGCCGAGGCCGCCCGTGGGGGGCATGCCGACCTCGAGCGCGCTGATGAAGTCCTCGTCGATCTTCTCCGTGTCCTCGCCGGCCTGGTGCTCGAGCGCCTTGCGCTGTTCGAGCGGGTCGTTCTGCTCGGTGTAGCCGGGGCAGAGCTCGCGGCCGGCCACGACGAACTCGAACACGTCCACGAGCGTGGGATCGTCCGTGCACGCCTTGGCAAGCGGCACGAACTCGCGCGGGATGCGCGTGACGAAGGTGGGCTGCATGAGCGTACGCTCGATGAGCTTGTCGTAGACTTCGTGCGTGAGCATGAGCTCGGTCGTCACGCCGTCCAGCTCGAGGTTCGTCTCGGTCTCGCGGCCTTTTGCCTTGGCCTTCTCGAGCTGCGTCTCGAAGGGCAGGTCGAACCAGTCGGCGCCCATGAGATCCTTCACGAGGTCCTTGTAGGCGACGCGGCGATAGGGCGGCGTGAAGTCGATCGG
>CAVEDG010000004.1:0-393 GCA_963614205.1 bacterium
CACGCAGACCTCCGGCGCGTTCATCAAGGACGGTCCGGGCACGCTGCGCCTCACGGGCGCGAACGTAAACGTGCTCGGCAAGAAGCGCGCGACGGAGAACCAGGACGCATATGATCTTACGTGGGACGAGACCACGGGTGCGACCACGGGCACGAACGGCTACGCCGTTTTCACGATCAACGACGGCCGCGTGATTCTCGGCGACGACGGACAGACGAACCGGCTCGTGGGCGTCAACTGGATTGGTTCGCGCACGCAGAAGTCGGTGCAGCTCGACGTGGTGGGCGGCACGTTCCTTCAGGATTTCAACTGGTTCTGCATCTCGCGCGGCACGGGCCTTTCGACCAATGACGTCACGGCGACCATGAATGTCTCGAACGGCGCGAACGTCAC
>CAVEDG010000004.1:445-16164 GCA_963614205.1 bacterium
CTCCCAGCTCTGCATGAACAACTCGAACGGCATGGGCAGCCGCTACTACGGGCGTTCCCGGCTCAACATCGACAACGCGACCGTGACGGTCAACAACTCCGTCTACGTGGGCGAAAGCACTGGCGATCCGCAGATCCACGTGAAGAACGGCGGCGCCTTCCTCTGCAATCGCCGCGACAACGCCAGCGCGGGCGACGGCTTTCAGATCGGGCGAAACGGCGACGCCGCAGCCGACGTCGCGGTCTCCGCCTCCACGCTCGGCGCGTACAACCTCTACGTGCGCAAGGGCAGTTCGCTTGCCGTCACGAACGGCTCCACGCTGAAGCTCGACACGATGCACAAGAACTTCATCAACACGGCGCAGGCGGGCGGCAGCGTGATCGTGGACAATGCGACGATCAGTCCCTACTCGACGGGCGGCACGGGCGTGTTCGCGGACTGGTTCCGCGATTTCACGGGCTCGTTCTCGATCGGCGCGGGCGGCGTGACGTTCACGACGCCGCACTACGCCTTCTTCGGCGCGACGCCCACGAACTGCGCGGCGGGCGCGGCGCTTACGAAGACGGGCGCGGGCACGCTTTCGCTTGCGGCAGGCAGCCTTCCCGTCACGGTGAACGAAGGCGCGCTGCGCCTGAGCGTGGCGCAGCCCGGGCCGACGAACGCGCTCACGGGCGCGATCACGTTCGCCGACGGCACGGCGCTGGAGGTCGGCGCCGAGATGGCGCTTGGCGCGATGACGGTGAATGCCGATGCCGCGACGTTCGACGCCTTCGGCCTCGAGCAGGTCAACGCCTGGTCGGTCGCGAACTACGCGCACCGCACGGCCGACGGCCTCCTCTCCGCGACGGACGGCGTGGCGTGGAAGGACACGGGCTCCTCCATCGCGTTCACGGGGCGGACCGTGCGCGTGGATCGGTCATTCACGCTCGCCTTCGACACGGTGCTCGCTTCGGTGAACGGCACGCCGGCCAAGAACTGGACCGTGATCCTCAGAAAGGATCCGACGGCGCCGCTGGGCACAAAGGAATACTCGGGCTACGGCGGCGTGGCGAACACCTTCGGCGTGGGCGTGGACGCCCAGAAGAACTACGTGCGTTTCGGCACGAACGGCGCCATCAGGGCGTCCTTTGCGGAAACCACCGCCTTCAGGCTCTACAGCACGGATCGCGCCGCGCCGTGCCGCTGCCGCGTGGCGTATGACGCGGTGGCGAAGCGCGTGACGTTCACGGTGCGGAACGCGGAGAGCGAGGAGAAGAGCTGGACGTACGACGTGGATCTCGCCGCGTGCATTGGCGCGGAGACGGCGACGCTCGCGTTCGGCGGCGGCTTCGAGGAGGGCGGGCGCACCGAGTTCGTCTTCACGAACGTGCGCTTCACGGAGGCAGCGCCGGCGCTCGCGGCGGTCGCGCGCGTGGGTGGGGCCATGACGCTCGCGGCGGGCGACTCGTTCGCCGCCACGCTGCGGCCAAACGAATTCATCGACGGCTTCCTCATGGATCGCCTCGACTATGCCGACGGTGCCACGCTCGACGTGGCCTCGGATGCGAATCTGCGTCCGGCGCCGGCGCTCACGCTGGACGACCACAGTCTCTGGACTCTCTCCGGCGGCGCCTACTGGCGGGAGGACGGCTCGCTTGCCACGTCGCGTCTGCTCGCGGATGGCAGCACGAAGCAGGACGGCAGTGCCACAACGGTCGGCCGCTACGCGGTCGATAGCGACTGGCGCCTCGCCTTCACGTTCGACCTCGGCGCTCATTCGGTGGTGGCGCCGGCGGACTATCTCGACGTCCGGCTGCAGGACGCCTCCGGGAATGGCCTGGGGCTCCGGTTCCGCTACTACGAGGACATTCGGACGGTGACCAAGGTGGACGAGACGACGAGCACGACGAACACGGTGACCTACCGCAAGTCGCAGCTGCAGCTCATGCGTCGCGGCGTGAAAGACACGGAGCAGAGCGTGCTGGATCTCGATCCGATCGACTTCACGAAGTACGGGGCCGCGGCGATCGCAATGGCCTACGACGCGGCCGCGCAGACGCTCACCGTGGATCTCTCCCAGCAGGACGGCGCGCGGACGCGGCAGGTCGTGTTGACGAACGTGGACATGAAGGCGATTCTCGCGGACAACACGCGGGCGCAGTTCCGTTTCACCGGCGAAGTGGGAGGCTACTACTCCGAGAACGTGGTGAGCGATCTCGTGTTCTCGTCCGACGCGGATGCGGCGGAGCGCGCGGCGGTGCCGGGCTTCTTCGGCTTCGCGCGCTCTGCTGGCGCGGGAACGCTCGTGAAGACGGGCGCGGCCGATCTCGGGCTTGTGGACGACGCGGCGAAGGATGTGGCCCTGCGCCTTGCGGGCGGCGGCCTGCGTCTGCGCCGCGAGGCGGAGGAAGACGTCGTCATGGGCGATGTGCCGAATGGCTGGGCGTTCTCGCACGCGAGCGGACGCTACATCGCGAACGGCATTCAGATCGGCAAGAAGGGCGAGAAGAACCACAAGTCCACCGCGCAGCTGCGCCACCGCGTGCGCATGGACGGCGACTGGGACTGTGCGTTCACGGTGAACATCGACGACGCTTACTCGGCGGACGCCTTTTCGTTCTTCTTCCACAACGACCCGCGCGGGCCGCAGTGCGTGGGGGACAACGCCGGCTTCTCCGGCATCAAGAACGGCTTCCCGGTCAGCTGGTATTTCTATCGTCACAATGAGCCCGCGTATTGCAGGATGAACGCCTCTTCGATGAACTATACGGAAGGCACAAGTCAGAGCTTTGCACCCCTTAAGCTGAATGGCAACACGACGGATGTCGCGCTCGCGTACCGCGCGGCGGAGAAGACGCTCACGTGCGTGATGACGCAGGGCGCGACCGTTGTCACGAACACGTTTACGAACCTCGACATCGTCTCGGCGGTGAAGGACACCTCCGCCTGGATGGGCTTTGGCGTGGGCAGCGGCGGGGTGCAGGCCCTGCTGAGCATCACGAACTTCCGCTACACGCGGCATGCGACCGAGGCGGCGACGGATCAGAATGCAACGCGGTATCTCGCCTCCGTCGCGGTGGCCGAGGACGCGACGGTGCGTCTTGAGACGACGAAGGCGAACGCGACGTTCCGCCTGGCGGACGCGGTCACGGTGGCGGACGGCAGGACGCTCGCGGCGGCCTCGCTGAACGCGCCGGCCACGCTCGCGATGGGCGCGCTCACGCTCGGCGCGGAGAGCGCGCTCGCGGGCGACGGCGCCACGACCGTGTCTCCGGACGCGCTCGCGGGCGAACTCGACGCGCTGACACTGAAGGGCGTCACGCTCGCGGTGCCGGAAACGGCGATCGCGGCGCGGAGCCTGTCGGAGAGCACGATTGCGCTCATGGACGGTGCGCGGCTCGCCGTGCCGGCGGGGCGCGTCCTCTCGGTGCGGGCCGTCTTCGTGGACGGCGTGAAGCAGGGCGCGGGCGTCTACGCGGCCGGCGCGGCAGACTGGGTTTCCTCCGGCTCCGTCGTCATTGGCGGCGGCACCGTCTTCATCCTGCGCTGACGGAGAAACACGCGAAAGGACATACGGCAATGAGGGTTTCGAGAAGGACGTTTCTGACGAGTGCGGCGGCGTGTGCCGTCAGTCGCGGTGCCTGGGCGCAGGCGAGTGGACGCACGACCGCGCCGTCGTATTTCTGCACGTGGACGATTCAGAATGCCTGGGCGGGCGACATCCTGGCCGGCCGGCGCGGCAAGGAGACGACGCTGCGCCCGATCGCGCCCGGCCCGACGGGGCCGCGCGACGTGCTCGACGAGCGCACGATCTTCGGCCCCGGCGGCTGGGCGTCGCTCTATCCCGAAGTGCGACGCGACCTGCTCTTCATGCTCGACGACGGCTGGGATGTCGGCTATGGGCTGGATCCGTGGGATGGGAAGGAGGGCATGGCGGCGTTCGGCTCGCACGTGCTCAACGCGGAGCGTTTTCCGTCGTTCCGCGGCACGTCCGTCGAGCGGCTTCGCGCCCTGAACCGTCGGCTCATCGACTGCGGCTGGCGCGGGCTGGGCGTCTGGGTGGCGTGCCAGTGCGCGAACGATCGCGGCGGCGCGCTTCTTCCGGAGGCGGCGGTGCGGGAGGATCTCAAGCGCCGGCTTTCCGAAAGCGCCGAGGCGGGCGTGAACTACTGGAAGATCGACTGGGGGCGGCGCGATCTCGACGCCGGCTTCCGGGAACTGGTTTCCAGTCTGCGCGCGCAGTACCACCCCGCGCTGAAGGTCGAGCACAAGCCGCTGCACTATCAGCCCATTCTGCCGGAGGATTTCGCGCAGAAGGCCGACTGCGCGTTCAACCGGCGCGTGCTCGGCACGAACGACATCCTCCGCACGTACGACGTGTTCGGCATTCTGAAGTACGTGGGCACCGTGCTGCGCACGGCGGTCTACTCGCAGTTGATCGATCGCCTGCGCAGCCGTTCGATGCTGAACGTGGAGGATGCCGTGTACATCGGCGCGGTGCTGGGACACGCGGTGGGCGTGATGAGCTTCGGCAACGACCGGGCCGGTCTTGTGCGGCGCACGGCGCGTTGGCAGGAGATGGCGCCCGCCTTCGGCGGAGATTCCGCGTTCCGCACGCAGGTGAGCGCGCTCGAACTGACGGATACGCACGACTTCGGACCGAACTTCGAGTACAAGCCGTTCCCAATTCCCAACAACGTGGCGACGCAGCGCGCCCCGGCCGTGATGGCGCGCGGGCTGCCGCTGCCCGAAGTGCGTCCCGTGGGCGAGAGCCGTCCGTTCGTGCTGGCGGGCCGTTTTCCGAACGGCGCGCTGGCCGTGGGCGCGATTCCTCGCCTGGAGAAGAGCCGTCTCGTCATGCCGCCAGTGGAGGTCGCGCTCGATGCGACGCTGGAAGCGGACGGTGCGCCGCTGGGCGTGTTCGACGCCTTCAAGTCGGTGACCGTGCGCGTGGCGCTGAAGTCGGGCGAGAAGGTGCGCGTGAGGGCGGCGGATCTCTCGGATGGCGCCGAGCATGACATTACGGCGCACGCTTCGTTCCAGAACGGACGGATGACGCTCGACGGAGACGTGCTTGCGCGCATTGGCCGCGAAGGGAATCGTCCGGGCGATTCGTCCGCCCCCGCCGTATGCGTGACGCTGCAAAGGTGAGCATTTATCCGCGCAAATCGCCTTTGAGAAGCCGCGCCGGCCGCGCTTTCGTGAGTGGGGGAACGGCTCGGCACAAATCTGGTGGCCTCAAATCACCTTCCGGGGGAGAAGGCGGTTGATCAGCGCATTGAGCCCCAGGGGAAGAATCGACAGAAACCAGGTCGCGAGGCGCATGGGCCAGGGGAAGGCGATCAGGCCCGTGTTCCGGTCGACGCCGCGCAGGATCTTCCGCGCCGCGACGTCCGCTTCCAGGAAGAAGGGCATGGGGCAGGTGTTGCCGTCCGTAATGCGCGAGCGCACGAACCCCGGGCACACCACGTTGACCTTCGTGCCCTGCGCCGCCAGCGCGCCGCGCAGCGCCAGGCCCCAGGTCTTCACGCACGCCTTCGTCGCCGAATAGCTTGGGCACGCCTTGAGTGGGCCATACCCCGCAATGGACGCGGTGATGACGATCTGCCTCGCCCCGCAGCCGAGCGCCGCGAGCACCGTGTTGACGACGCCGCCTACGTTGATGGCGAACGTGCGCCGCACATTCGCCTCGGTCTCCTCGCCCGTCGAGACGCCCGCGTTCGCAAACACGCGGTCGAGCGGTCCCTGCGCCGAGCAGCGCGCGATCCAGGCGCGCACCGCCGCGTCGTCCGCCACGTCGACGATCTCGGCGGAAATCTCGGTCTCGACATGGCCCGCCTCCTGCGCGATCGCGCGGCACCGCGCGGCGACGGTCTTCAGCCGCGTCTCGTCGCGTCCGCACAGAAACAGCGTCTCGCCGCGCCGGGCACAGGCCTCGGCCAACGCCGCGCCGATTCCCGAGCTCGCTCCCGTAATGACGGTTCTCAATGGTTTCGTGAACTTCATGATGACGATTTTCCCAGATTTGATTTGCCCCCGGAGGCCGCTACGGCCGGCGCAGGGAGAACACATAGGCGAAGAGGAGGCCGAAGGCGAAGGTCACGCCCATGGCGCGCGTGACGGGGAACTCGGTGAAGGCGAGCAGGCCGAAGCCGGCGAGCGACGAGAGAAACGACGCGAGCACGGTGCGGCGCGTGCCGGGCGCGGGGCTGCCGCGGTGGAAGATCACGTAGTCGAGCCCCAGCCCCACCATCACGAAGAAGCAAAGCAGCGTGAAGCTCGTGAGCGGCAGTCCGAGCCAGCCGAGCATGCCGCCCGTCGCCGCGACCGACGCGACCATGGGCGCCGCGTAGAGCAGCACGCGCCGGCGGAAGACCGCGAGCAGCAGCGCCACAAGCACGGCGAGCGACGCGCCCAGCAGCGCGAGCGTGGATCGGAAGAGCTGCGCGAACAGGCGCTCCAGCGTGGCGCGCGGCGCAAAGACGACCACCTTCGGATCGCACGAGACGAAGTCCGCCGCGCACGGCGCCACAAGCCCGGTCTCGCCCAGCCGAAACGCCGCCGCCACGCGCTGCAGACCGCCACCCTCGAGATCCGCCACATCGAGAAAGCCTCCCTGTGGCGCATTTGGCACGCGCAGCCCCGTGAGTTGCGCGTAGCGCGCGCCTTCGCGGGCGTAGAGCGTGGCGATGAGCGCGGCGTTCTCCTGCTGTCGCGCGCGCGACGGCACGAGCGCCGAGAGTCCGCGCAGCCCCGCCGCCTCTTCGCGCGCCAGACTCTCCTCAAGCGTGTCGCCCATCGTGACTGCGACCTGCGCGTGTGCGTCGGGCGTGAGCGCGAGAACGCGCTTCTCGCTTTCGGCCAGATAGGCGTCGGGATGGTAGAAGGCCGCCGGGTTCGTGGAGACCTCCAGCCGCGTCAGCCCCAGCGCCGCCGCACCAAACAACACAACTTTTAACCCTAAAGAGCAGAGAGAAACATAAAGTCTCCCATCTTCTTTATGCGGCTCTCTGTTCTTTAGGGCCATTCCATCTCCGTTGTCGCGTGCGTCCCTTCCCCGCCCGGCAAACACGGCGGCGCACACGGTGACGAGGCCGGCCATGGTGAAGAGCGCCATCTGGCGCAGGGCGGCGAGTTCCGAGAAGAGGAGCGGCGCGAAGCACGCGAGCGTGGTGGCGAGCGCGCAGGCGAGCGGCCGCGCCACGCGCCACGCGCTGCCGGCCATGCGCGCGTGGTACACGTAGTCGACGGCGAGGCCGATGAGCGTGGTGCCGAAGACGAACGTGAGCACGTGCGGCCGCGGGAACGCCGCGAAGAGCGCGCCCGCGGCGACGAGGAACGCCGCGCCGACCGCGCCGAGCAGCTGCGGGATGAAGCGCAGCGAGCGGAAGAGCGCGTAGCCGAGCCCCGCCACGAGCACGAGCGAGATCACGGAGAGCACGTTGATTTCCGCCGTGGCCCGCGCCGTGGCCCGCGCCGTGTGGAAGATCGGCCCGCTGCACCAGATGCGCACGTCGTTCTCCGCATACGCCTCGGCGCGGCCGCGCAGCGCGTTGACGGTCTCGGTCGTCTCCGTGCCGTCGAGCGCGACGAGCGCGTAGTGGCGGTCGCCGCGTGTGCAGACGGGTCGGCCGCCCTCGAGCGACCAGCCCGGCGTGAGCGTCGTCTGCAGCGCCGTGACGTAGTCGGTGGCGAGCAGAAACGGATCGTCCTTTACGGAAAAGAGCGGCGGCACGGGGCCGAAGAGCCGCGCGGCCGCGGCGTTCGCCACCTCCGCCGTGCGTCCCGCGCGGAGCAGGGCGCGCGTTTCCTCCGAGAGCAGACCGGCGGTATGGCCCGCGAGGCCGCGCAGCGTCGACGTGACATCCACGCGTCGCTGCGGCAGGTTCGTGCAGAAGGCGTCCGCCGCCGCCTGCACGGCCTCGGCCGACGGGCCTTCGAAGAGGAGGCGGCCCTGGTGGGCGGTGCCGCGCGCCACGTCGCACAGCGCGCGTTCGGAGGCCGGCGCGGCGAGCGAGGCGAGATCGGTCTCCACGCGCAGGCCGTCGCGCGCGCGCCAGGCGAGCGCGGTGGCGGCGGCGACGAGCAGCAGGACGAAGGCGACGCGCAGCAGCTTCACCGCGTCAGCTCGACTTCCAGGCGGTCGCCGTTGCGGAATTCGACCACGAGGCGCGAGGGGAAGCCCGTCTCGGGCGTGGCCGTCACGCGCTTCACGAAGTCCTTGACCTCCTTGATCTCGAAGATCGCGGCGATCGAGTTCACGTTGGTCTTCAGCGGATGCGCGGTGGTCTTGCCGTTCACGGTGATCGCGTAGTTCGTGGGCGTGGCGAGAAAGGTGGAGGGCAGCGGTTCGCGCGTGGCCCATTCGAAGAAGCGGCCCTTTTCGAAGCGGAACGTGCCGCGCGAGGTGATCGTGACGTCCACGTCCGCCAGGTGCTTGCGCTGCACGAACGCGCCCTTGGCGCGCGCGGGCATCGCGTCGTCGCGCGCGTCGGCCCTTGCCAGCGCGGGCGCGAGCGCGAGAATCAGAAACAGATGACGCCACTGGAACATGGCAGATCCCCCTTTCGGTAGTCGTAGGCCACGGCGCCGTCGGCCGCGCGCGTGAGCGTGAGCTGCACGCGCTCGCCGGGCACGATGACGTGCGTGAACTTCATCTTCTTCACGGTGACGGGCGCGCCCGCGCCCGGCGCCACGGTGTCGGCGGCGAAGTGGCGGGCCATCCCCAGCTGCACCACGCCCGGCAGCACGGCGAACCCCGGGAAGTGGCCCTGGAAGTACGGCGCGTCGGCGTCGAAGACGAGCGTGGCGCGCCACGAGTTCTCCGCGCGCGTCTCGTCGAGCACGAACGGCTCGACGAGGTTCGTCTCGAGGGCGACCTGCACGTCGGCCTGCACGACCTTGCCCTGGGCGTTGCGCGGCAGCGCGCGCGCGAAGCGGATGCGGCGCGGCACGGCGCCCGCCGGAAAGAGCGGCACGAACTGCGCGCGCAGCTGCCGCGCGAGCGCCCGGCGTCCGGCGGCGGGATCGACCGTCGCGAGATCGGGCACCACGAGTGCGCCGAGCATCGGGCCGCGCGCGCCCATGAGCGGCGCGAGCGCGATGTCGCGCACGAGCGGCAGCGTGGCGCGGCACGCCTCCTCCAGCGCCGGCAGCGACACGCGCTGTTCGGCGATCTTGACGAGCCGGTCGCGGCGGCCGAGCAGACGGAAGCGCCGTCCGTCCGGCGCGACCTCCACGCCGTCGCCCATCACGTAGCCGCGGCGCTGCATCGAGAACGGCGAATCCACTTCAAGGCAGCCCGCCGGCGACATGCGCACCGTCACGGGCGCGAAGACCTCCCAGTCGTCCTGCCCCTCGCCCTGCCGGCGTTCGGCGACGCCGCCCGTTTCCGTGCTGCCGAAGACCTCGCGCGGGGCGATGCCGAAGACGCGCTTCGCGGCCGCGCTCGTGGCGGCGGAGAGCAGCGCGCCGGACGTGACGATTTCCACGCACGTGCGTGGCACGTCGTACTGGTCGGCGTAGGCGCAGAAGCGGTCGAGGAAGCTCGGCGTGGTGATGAGCACCACGCGCGGCGCGGCGCGCATCTTCGCGAGCAGCGATTCCGGCGCGCGGATGATCTCCGGATCGACCGCGCAGCCCGCAGCCGGCGGCAGCAGCGCACACCAGAGCCGGCCGTACATGTGGCGCGGATCGACCGTGGAGAGGAAGAGCGGCTTCTCCCGCAGCAGCGGCGCGAGGCGCGCGCGGTGGAAGGCGACTTCGCGCGCGAGCGTGGAGAAGGGCTTGACGATGCGCTTCGGCGCCGCGGTCGAGCCCGAGGTCGTGAACACGGCGGCGAAGCGGCGCCGCCGCACGCACCATTCCACGAGCAGGATCAGCCCCGTCGCGCCATAGGAGAGGCAGCAGTTCCAGACCACCCACGCGCACGGCACGTCGAGCCCCGCCGCCTCCAGTCGCCACACCGGCCCGGGCGCGTAGATCGTCGCCGCGGCGATGAGGCCGTTGACCGTGAGCCAGAGCGCCCAGAACGCCGTGTAGCGGCGGCAGTACGCCTCCGCGCCCTCGGGCAGGATGCCGGGCGGGATGCGCCGCGCGCAGGCGAGGCAGAGCGGCTCGCGGCCGAAGAGCGACAGCGCAAAACCCATGGCGAGCGCCGCGCTCATCGCCACGGGATACCACGCCACGTACGCAAAGCGCCGAAAGACAAGCGCGGCGGCGATGCACGCCGCCAGCACAAGCCACGGAACATATCGGCGCAGGCGCGTCACGGCGCTCTCAGCCCTCGTTCACGAGCTTCGAGACGGCCTGCGTGACGTCCGCCAGCGTGCGGATCTTGCGGAAGTCCTCGGGATTGACCTTCTTCTTCGTCTCCTGCTGCAGACGCACCACGAGGTCGACCGCGTCGATCGAGTCGAGGTCGAGCTCCGTGAAGAGGTTGGTCTCGGGGCGCAGACGCTCCGGGTCGCACTCGAATTCGGCGACGAGAATGTCCTTGATGGTCTTTTCGATTTCGGCGTCGGTCATCATGGCGTCAGGCTTTCTGCTGCTGGGCTTCGATGTGGTCGGCGAGCGAGCCGACCGAGTGGAAGATCGCGCGGTTCTCGGCGGGCACGGACGAGAACGTGACGCCGAACGCCTTCTTCACGGCCATGCCGAGTTCGAGGGCGTCGATGGAGTCGAGGCCGAGACCGTCGCCGAAGAGGGGCGCGTCGGTCTCGATGTCCGTCGGGGCGAGGTCTTCGAGGTCAAGGGCGGAGACGATCGTCTCCTTGATGTTCGTTTCGAGTTCTGTGCGTGTCATGGGAAATAGTTTAGCACAATCAGCGCAGCCGCCCCAGCAGGATCTGCGGGTGGGCCTCCGTGATCTCCACGCGCGCGAGGTCGCCGGCGGCGAGGCCGGGCGCGGGGTCGAACACGACGATGCGGTTGCCCGAGTCGCGGCCGCTCCAGCGCGCGGCGTTGCGCAGGGAAGGGCCTTCCACGAGCACCTCGCGCACGGTGCCCACGAGGCGCGCGTTGCGGGCGAGACCGCGCCGCTGCTGGTCGGCGAGCAGCACCTGGTCGCGCCGCTCCTTCTCCGCGGCGGGCACGTCGTCCGCGAGCGCGGCCGAGCGCGTGCCGGGGCGCGGCGAATACTTGAAGACGAAGGCATTGTCGAAGCCGGCCTCCTCCATGAGCGCGCGCGTCGCCTCGAAGTCGGCCTCCGTTTCGCCGGGATAGCCCACGATGACGTCCGTGGTGATGGCGAACTCGGGGTCGAAGGCGCGCAGCTTCGCGATCGCCGCGAGATACTCGGCGCGCGTGTAATGGCGCCCCATCGCGGCGAGTACGCGGTCGCTGCCGCTCTGCACGGGCAAATGCAGATGGCGGCACACCTTCGGAAATGAGCGGTAGGCGCGCACGAGCTCGTCGGTGCAGCCCTTCGGATGCGCGCTCGTGAAGCGGATGCGCTGCAGGCCGGGGAGGCCGTTCAGCGCTTCGAGAAGGCGCGGGAACGCCTCCGCGTAGCCGCCCGGCGACGGCGCGTCGGCGGCCGTCCACGCGGGCGTGCGCAGGCCGTAGCGCAGCACGCTCTGCCCGAGCAGGCAGACTTCGCGCACGCCGCGCCGCGCGAGCGCGCCGACTTCGGCGACGACCTCGCGCGCGGGCCGCGAATACTCGTGGCCGCGCACGTCGGGCACGATGCAGTAGCTGCAGCGGTTGTCGCAGCCGAGCAGCACCGTGACGTAGCTCTGGAAGCGCGCGAAGCCCGCCGCGTCCGCGTCGGGCTCCACGTGGGCGTCGAGCCCTTCGGGGATGTCCTCGTCGCCCGGCAGCTCGAGCAGATGCGTCTCGCCCGCGAGACAGCGCGCGACGAGCAGGGGAATGAAGCCGAAGCGGCGCGGCCCCACCGCGAAGTCGAGCCCCGGCAGCGCCTTGAAGACGTCCGCGCCGAGCCGCTTCACGGCGCAGCCCATGAGCCCCACGAGGCGCGGCCGGCCGCACTCGGCCTGCCGCCCGCGCCCCTCCTTCGCGGCGAGCAGATTGCCGCACTTGCCGATGGCCTTGCGCTCGGCCATGTCGCGCACGGTGCAGGAGTTGACGATCACGAGCTCCGCGTCGCGCTCCTCCGCCACGCGCACGTGGCCCGCCGCGTTCAGCAAGGCCTCCACGGCCTCGCTGTCGCGCACGTTCATCTGACAGCCATAGGTGCGGATCAGGTACTTCATCTACTTCGCGTCGCGCGTGATCTGATACGTGCCGGGTCCGTAGGCCTTCGCCTCGGCGTCGCCGGGCGCGGTCACCTTGGCCGTGGCGCCCGCGGGCACCGTGAAGTCCCAGATCCACTTCGCGCCCTCGTAGCGCCACGCGCTCTTCACGAGGCCGTGCGGCGTCTGGTACTCGGCCTTGACGAAGCCGAGGCGGCGGTCGGGCACGGGCTTCATCACGATCGTCTTGAAGCCGGGGTCGCACGGACACGCCGCGATGCCGGCCGCCGTCTTGTAGATCCAGGCGAGCACCGCGCCGTAGGCGTAGTGGTTGAACGAGTTCATGCCCACGGGGCCGAAGCCCTTGTCCTTCGTGTAGCTGTTCCAGCGCTCCCAGATCGTCGTGGCGCCCTGGTCGACCGAGTAGAGCCAGCCCGGGAACTTGTGGTTCAGCAGCAGCGAATAGGCGAGCTCGACGAGGCCGTTCTCGGTGAGCGTGTCCATCACGATCGAGGTGCCGAGGAAGCCCGTGTGCAGCGTGCCGCCGCCGGCCGCGACGCTCGCCTTGAGGTCGGCGATCGTCTTCGCCTTCGCGTCGCCCGCCACGAGGCCGAGCTTGAGCGCGAAGAGCGCGGGCGTCTGCATGCCCTTGAGCACGGGCAGGATCGTGCCGTCCGGCTCCGTGAAGAACGTGGCCTTCACGTAGTCGCGCGCGGTCGTCTCCATCGCGCGGTACTTCGCCGCGGCGTCCGCGCGGCCGGTGCCCTGCGCCATGCGCGCCATCATCTGCGCGTCCCAGATCCAGTAGCAGCCGCCGAGGTAGCACCAGTAGGTGAGCGTCTCGGGCTTGGGTCCGCGTTTGCCGTTGATCGTCGCGAAGCCGCTGAGCTCGGGCTTGTAGGCGCAGCTTTCGTACTTCGTGAGCGAGAGCCAGTCGTTCCACTGGTAGTTGCCGCACTCGGGCAGCGCGGGCGTGGCGTACTTCGTCTCGGCGATGCGCGCGAGGAAGTTCTCCATTGCGTCCCAGTTTTCATCCACGATGCGGCGGTCGCCGTACTGCTTGAAGATCTGGTAGGGCACGACCACGCCCGCGTCGGCCCAGCCGAGGCGCATGGCCTCGTTGCCGTACTGCGCGCGCGGGGCCACGCCCGGGAAGCCGCCCTTCTCGTGCTGGCTGTCGCGCATGTCGCGCATCCACTTGCGCAGGAAATCGTCCACGTTGGCGTTGAAGGTCGCGGCCTCGGTGAACACCTGCGTGTCGGCCGCCCAGCCGAGGCGCTCGTTGCGCTGCGGGCAGTCCGTCGGAACGGAGAGGTAGTTCGAGAGCTGGCCCCAGTAGACGTTCGAGATGAGCTTGTTCACGTCGGCCACGCCCGTTTCGATGCGGCCGCGTTCGAGCGCCTGCGCGATCGACGTCACGGGGATGCTCCGGAGGTCGGCGATCTCGACCGGCGCCGTGGCGGTGATGGAGACGTAGCGATAGCCGAAGAACGTGAAGAACGGCATGTAGGTTTCGCTCTCGCCGCTCGCGAACGTGTAGACGAGGCGCATGCCCGTGGCGGGGATGCGCAGGTTCTCGCGGTAGAGGGAGCCGCCGGGCCCGTCGTTGCCGCGGGCGCGTTCGCCGTTCGCGTCGTTGAGCATTTCGCCCGGCAGCACGGTGATCGTGGCGTCGCGGCGGCCGCGCATGACGAGGCGCGGCACGGCGGCGCAGTTCTGGCCGAAGTCGACCACGAGCGTCTCGCCCGGCTCCACGCGCAGCGCGGCGCCGGGGGCGAACGCGCGCGTCTTCACCACGCGGCCGAACACCTTCTCGCCGCCCTTCTTGTCGTTCGCGCCCGTCACGCCCTTCCAGCAGTAGGCCTCCACGGGCTTGAGCGCGCGGTCGAAGCGGCGGCAGATCTCCGCGCCGTCCGTCGGCAGGATCTCGCCCTTGAACTCGTCGTTCTCCACGGCCGGCGCGAGCTGCGCCGCGCCCGGGCACGCCACGCGCGCGTCGTATTCCTCGCCGTCGAAGATGCCCGCGTGCCTCACGCGCCCCGCCACGCCCGCGCGCCAGATTCCCGGCTGCGTGCCGTAGCGCGCGCGCGAGCCGTCCGCGTAGACGACCTCCACCACGCCGCGGAACGCGCTCTTCCGGCCGGCGTAGTTCACGATCTTGTCGCGCCACCAGCCCGCCGAGACTTCCGCCGCGAACACGTTGCGCGCGCCCTTCGCGCCCTTCACGAGCGCCGTGACGTCATACGTGAACGACCGCTTCGTCTTCTGCGGATGCGTGAAGCCGGGCTTCAGCGCGTCCTGGCCCACGCGCGTGCCGTTCACGTAGAGCTCGTACACGCCCAGGCCCGCCGTCATCCACTTCACGGACTTCACGTCGCGCGCGTTCACGAACTCGCCGAGGAACCAGCTCGTGCCGTCGGCCGCGCGCTGCGCCTTCCTCTCCGCGTCGCCCGCCTCCGGCGCCTGCGCCGCCGAAATCCAGCGGGACTCGTTCCACGCCGCCGCCTCGAGGGCCGCCGCGCGCGCGCCGCCGGTGGGTTCTTCGCAGCGCGTCGCGCCGCCTCCGCACGCGCGCACGCCCAGCGTCGCGCCTGCACACAGCGCGAGCGTCATGCCCAGCGCAAGGTTGATCTTCGTCATGTGTGTCGTCTCCTTTGACTCGAATGAAAAACGAATGAATCGCAGTATAACCGAAACCGCCCCCGCTCGTCAAGAAGCACCCGACGTCCTGTGTAATGTCGAGGCGAGGAACGAGCCGCGAACAAGACTAACCCATTACGTTCCACCGCCGGCCGCAGATGGGTGAGAATGTGGTATACTGTTTCTGCCATGAACATCATTGACACAACTGCAAATGACCTCGAAACCCTGTGGAAGCGGGAGCGGGGGCTCGTTGGGAAGGAGAATGCGAGGCCATGCTGAAGTGGCGATGGGATCAGGGACGGCTCGAATATCTCAAGTTCGAGAACATTGTTCGGATCGCGAGGGTGTTGAGTCCTCTGGACGGCGTTTATCTGAACGCGGACGCCGATTTGCTCCGTGTCCCCCTGGAAGAGGGTACGGGTCTGCCGTTTTCGCCTTCGCACTACAAGGTCTGGCGAAACTACGCGCGGATGTTCGCATGTTCGTTGCTTGCGACGAACGTCAACGGAAAACTCTTCGTGACGGATGTCTGCCGTAAGCTGGCCGAAAGCTCCGTTGGACTGGCAAGCGACCTCTATTTCGACTTCGTCTTCTCGCATTTCACGCTTCCCTTCCCCGCATTTGACGACTACGACCGGACGTGCGCTGGTCTCTATCCCTTCGTCGCGATCGTCAAATTCGTTCTGTCTCGGACTTCTGGCGAGGGTGTCTCGCTTGACGATATCTTTGCCTACGTCATTGGAAATGACTGTTCCGGTCTTGAGGACATGGCGTTCTATTCTACCTTGCGTCCGACCCGGAGAAAGCCTCTGGGCGAAGAACGGAGGCAAGTGCGCGAGATGCTCGTTTTCATGGGACAAGTCTCATACTTGAAATGGTTCGATCAGCGGCTCTACGCCGATTCAG
>CAVEDG010000005.1:0-2481 GCA_963614205.1 bacterium
AGCAGATGGTCTTCGAGTCGAGTCCGCCGCTGACGCACACGCCAACGGTCTTGCCTTTGAGATCAGCCAGTTTCATTGATGAACGTTGCCTTTCCTTTGGAAAAGATGCCGAATAGTATATCACATTCTGCCGAATCCGTGCGAAAGGCATGGGAATGGGGCAGGGCCGCTCTCCATCACAAGGCCCTGGTGGCCGGCGGGGATGACGGCCTTGCCCCTGAAGAACGCGGGGCACTCAAGTTCGTGGGCCGGGGTCATCGCGGAGGAACTACATCTTTACCCCGCCCGTGAACCAGAGGACGCCTTCCTCAGAACTCGGAGAAGTCGTGCCGCCGCCGAGGCGCCTTCGCGAGACCGAGCGCGCCGTTTGCCGCGAGTTCGCGGAAAAAGAGAATCAGGTAGTCGGGCGCGAACGCCGAGGCGTGCGGCAGGCGCACGAGGCCCGGAAGGTCGGCCGCGAGGGGCGAAGCCGCCGTGAGGGGCTCCGCGCGGTAGACGTCGAGAAACGCGGCGGCGAGACGATGCGCGGCGAGCGCGCGCGCCAGGGCGGTCTCGTCGATCGCGTTGCCGCGCCCCACGTTGATGAGCACGGCCGTGCGCCGGAGCGCGCGCAGCACGGCGGCGTCCACGAGGTTGTCCGTGCCCGTATCGCCGGGCAGGGCGACGATAAGCCAGTCCGCCCGCTTCGCCGCCGCGCGCAGGTCGCCGACGTTGCGCCGCCGGATGCCGATCACGGAGACGCCGAGCGCCTCCAGCTTCGCGCCGATCGCGCGGCCGATCTTGCCGTAGCCGAGGATGACGGCCGTTGTGCCCGCCACGCGCGTGCAGAACGGCGACAGCGCGGCGCGCGGCCACAGGTCGCCCGCGCGCTGAAAGGCGGCGGCGGCGTAGAGGCCGCGCGCATGGGCGAACATGCACGCAAGCACGGTCTCGCTCATGATCGCGCCGTGGAACGCGCCGTTCACGCGCACGACGCCCGGCGGCAGCTCGTCGTCACGCGGCAGCAGCTCGCGTCCCGCTCCGGGCGTGGCCAGCACGCGCAGACGCTTCGCCCGCGCGAACCACTCCTTCCGGAATTCCCACACGATCGCGTGCGTCGCCTCCGGCAGCGCGCGTAGAAAGCCCGCCTCCGAACGCGCCACGCGCACGTCGGCCTCCGGCGGCACGAGCGTCCTGAAGAACGCAAGCGACCGCGCGTCGAGACGGAACGCGCCAATGGGCCAGTCGAGCCAGAGCAGATAGCAGGGTGCGGACATCGCGCGTCGCCTCACCGTTTCACCATGCACGTCTCGGGCGCCACGTGGATGCCGTGGCACGCCGCGATCGCAATGCCGTAGTTCGTGATCGGCACGCCCGCCGCGCGGCACTTCGCGATGCGCGCCTGCACCGCCCGCCGCGTGAGCATGCAGCCGCCGCACTGCACCACGAGCGCGTAGCGCCCCAGATCGGACGGAAACGCATTCCCGCTCGACCACTCGAAGTTCAGGGCGCACCCCGCGGTGGCCTGCAGCCACTTCGGCAGCTTCACCGTGCCAATGTCGTTGCACTGGCGATGGTGCGTGCAGCCCTCGGCGATGAGCACCGTGTCGCCCGCCTTCAGCGTCTTCAGCGCCGCCGCGCCCGCGCAGTAGGCCGCAAGATCGCCCTTGGCGCGCGCGAACACGATCGAGAAGCTCGTGAGCGGCACCTCCGGCGGCACCACCTTCGCCACTGCGCCAAACGCCTGGCTGTCGGTGATGACAAAGCGAGTGCACAGTGCTTGGCGCTGAGTGCCAAGTGCGGGGGGGGAAGAGCGCAAAGCGCAAAGGAGGGACTGTAGCTGGGCGGGCTGGCAGACGAGGGCGGAGGCGCCGGCGTCGAGCAGTTCGCGCACGACCTGCTGCTGTGGCAGAATGAGACGCCCCTTCGGCGCGGATTCGTCGATGGGGCACACGCACACGACCACGTCGCCCGGCTGCACGAGATCGGCGATGAGCGGCCGCGGCGCCTCGGCGCACTTGACCGCCGCGATCTGCGCCTTCAGGCCTTCGACGGACTCCCCGCGCCGGTACACGAGCACGGGCGTGCCGCGCTGCGCGCAGGCGGCGCGAAAGCGCGCCTCCACCGCGCCGCCGGGCGTCGCGCCCTCGACCCACACGGCCACGTCGGTCTTGTCGAGCACGTCGAGCGAACGGCGCACGCGCTCCTCGCCCAATGCGCCCTCGTCGTCGAGCCCGGCCGTATCCGTGATCAGGCACGGGCCGAGCGGCAGAATCTCCATCGCCTTCGACACGGGGTCCGTCGTGGTGCCCGCCACGTCGCTCACGATGGCGATCTCCTGGCCCGTGAGCGCGTTGACGAGCGTGGACTTCCCGGCATTGCGAAGTCCGAAGAAGGCGATGTGGATGCGGTTTCCCGCCGTGGTCTCGTTGAGTTCCGCCATACGCGCTCCGTCGCCCCTCTCAGAACAGCGGCTCCTGGGTGAGGGTCTCGGCGGCCTCG
>CAVEDG010000005.1:2517-16158 GCA_963614205.1 bacterium
GTTTCCCGCCGTGGTCTCGTTGAGTTCCGCCATACGCGCTCCTTCGCCCGCGTCAGAACAGCGGCTCCTGGGTGAGGGTCTCGGCGGCCTCGGGGGGAACTTCGAGCACCTCCTCGGCGGTGGCGGCGTCGGCCTCGGCGGTTTCGGCGTCCTGCGCCTTCTGGCCGCGCGTGCCGGGCTTGCGGTCGCCGAAGCGCGTGCCCTGCTTGTAGAAGTTGAGATCCACTTCGCCCGTCTCGCCGTTGCGGTTCTTCGCCACGTCCACGATGGCGAGCAGTTCGTCGTCGTGCCACTGCGCCGTCTTGGAGCGGCAGGGGCGGCGCAGGAGGAACACCATGTCGGCGTCCTGCTCGATGGCGCCGGAGTCGCGCAGGTGCGAGAGCTTCGGGATTTCGTCCTTGTCCTCGCCGCGCTCGTTGGCGCGGGAGAGCTGCGAAAGCACGATCACGGGCACCTTGAGTTCCTTGGCCATGGCCTTGATCTGGCCGGAGATGCGGCTCGTTTCGAGCTGGCGGCCCTGGCGGGCGAACTCGCGGCAGTTGGCGAGCTGCAGGTAGTCGATCACGATGAGCTCGATGTTCTTCGTGCGCTTGAGGCGGCGCGCGCGGGCGCGCATGTCGCTCACGTCGAGCGCGCTCGTGTCGTCGATGTAGATCGGCGCGCCGCGCAGCGCGGCCATCGCGCTCATGAGGCGCTGGCTGGCCTCCACGCGCTGGTCCTTCGTGAGCAGCCCGCGCTGCAGGCGCCAGGTGTCCACGCCCGCGCGGCCGGCGAGCATGCGCTTGGCGAGCGACTCGGTGCTCATTTCGAGCGAGAACATGAGCACGCCGTGCGGCCGGGCGTGCTCGCCCTTCATCGGCATGCCGTTGATGTCCTGCCCGAGCGCGATGCACTCGGCGATGTTCATCGCAAGCGAGGTCTTGCCCACGGACGGCCGCGCGGCGATCACGATCATGTCGCCCGCCTTGAGCCCCATGATCTTCTCGTCGAGGTACTTGAAGCCCGTCGGCAGGCCGTCGAACTGGTCGGCGCCGCCGTCGAAGAGGCGGTCCATCGCCTTGAACGTGTTCTCGACCGCGAGACGCCAGTCGAGGCGCGTGGAGGTGGTGCCGCCGATCTCGAGGAAGTTCTTCTCGACCTCGCCGAGCAGGATGTCGGCGTCGGCGCTCTGCGTCTCGTCGAAGCAGCGGGCCTCGGTCTCGCGGGCGCGCTGGATGATCGTGCGCAGCAGGTGCTTCTGGCGCACGATGTTGATGTAGTATTCGGCGTGGGCGCTGGTGGGCGTGTCGTCCAGCAGCGCCTGGATGGCGGCCACGCCCCCGACGGCGTCGAGCCGCCCCGTCGCGCGCAGACGCTCGGTGAGCGTGACGGAGTCGAGCGGCATCGTGGCGTCGCTCATCTCGCTGAACGTCTGGAAGAGCAGGCGGTTGCGCGGGTCGTAGAACGAGTCGGGGGTGAGGCCGCTGGAGCGGCAGAGGTCGAGCACGCGGGCGTCTTCGCCGAGCTGGGTGTCCAGCAGGATCGACCCGACGATGCCGCGTTCGGCCTCCGCGCTGTGCGGCGGCGTCTTGAGATCATCCGCCATGGGGGCTCCTTATTCGCCGGCCTTGATGCGGTCCCAGGCCTTGTTGTAGAGCTCCTGCACCTCGGGCTTGTCCTGGAAGCCGCGCAGCACCTGGCCGTGGCCGATCTGGCTCTCGTCGAGCACGATGAGCTTGCGGTAGTCGGCGTCGAGCAGGTCGATGCCGGGCTTGACCGGGTTCGGGCCGCAGATGTACTCCATGTTGGCCTTGGCGACTTCGCCCACGTAGATGTAGTTGATGAAGGCGTAGGCGAGGTCCTTGCGGCGGGCGTCCTTGGCGATCACCATCTCGTCGAAGGCGATCGTGAAGCCCTCCTTGGGCAGCGCGAAGCCGATGTCGTCGCGCGGCGCCATGCCCTCCTCCTCGTCGCCCACGATGATCTGCGTGGCGTCGGTGGAGTAGCCGTGGCCGATCCAGGTGGCGCCGCTCGCGACTTCGTTCTTGTAGCTCTCGGCGTCGAACTTGCGCGAATTGGCCTTCCACGTGAGCACTTCCGCCACGGCGGCGTCGATCTCCTTCGGGTTCGTGGAGTTGATCGAGTAGCCGAGCGACATGAGGCCGCCGCCGATCACCTCGCGGATGTCGTCGAGCAGCGTGAGACGGCCCTTGAACGCGGGGTTCGCGAGCGTCTTCCAGCTCGCCACGTCCACGCCCGCGGGCACCTTGCCCTTCGCGTACATGAAGCCCGTGTACGTGACGGCGTACGGCACGTTGTAGGCGAACGTGGCGTCGATGATCTGCTTCGCGAAGGCGGGGTCGAAGTTCGTCTTCACGTTCGGGCACTTCGCGTGGTCGATCTTCTCGATCATGCCGTCCTTGGCCATCTGCGCGATCTGGTAGGAGCTCGGCATGAGGATGTCGTAGCCCGTGCCGCCCGCCTTGAGCTTGGCGTACATGGCCTCGTTGGAGTCGAACGTGTCGACCACGATCTTCACGCCCAGGCCCTTCTCGAAGCCGGCGAGCACCTCGGGGGCGATGTAGTCGCTCCAGGTGTAGATGTGCAGCTCGCCGCCGTCCTTGCCGCCGTTCGGGGGCACGTACCCGCTCGCCTCCGCGGCCGCCCGGGCCTGCGCGGAAAGATCCACGCCGTCCACGGCGGATTCGGACTGCGAACAGCCGGCGACGAGGGCCGCGGCGGCGCACGTCGCGGCGAGGGACTTGATGTTGAGGTGTTTCATTCTGTTTTTCCTTTGATGGTTTTGGCTTGGTTCTTCCCGGTCAGCACCTTGGAGAGTCCAACGAGCGTGCACGTGAAGAGGAGCATGACCGTGGAGAGCGCGAAGACCGACGGGAGGTTCTTCGAGTGCTTGGTCATGGACGAGACGTAGGTCGGGAACGTGTTCGTGCCCGCACCGTTGACGAACGAGGTGATCACCACGTCGTCGATCGAAAGGGTGAACGCCAGCAGCCCGCCCGCCACGATGCCGGGCAGCAGAATGGGCAGCTCCACGTGGAAGAACGCATACCACGGCCCGGCGCCGAGGTCGTAGGCGGCCTCGGTGATGCGGTCGTCGAAGTCCTGCAGGCGCGCGAGCACGGTCATCACCACGTACGACACGCAGAACGTGACGTGCGCGATGAGGATCGTCCAGAAGCCGCACGACACGTTCGCCGCCACGAAGAGCATGAGCAGCGAAATGCCGATCAGGATGTCCGGCATGATGAGCGGCGTGTAGACGAGCGCGTGGTGGATGGACTGCAGCCGGTCGCGCCAGCGGTGGAGCGCGAGCGCGGCGGTGGTGCCCAGCGCGCACGAGACGAGCGTGGAGAGCCCGGCGATGGTGAGCGAGAGCCAGAAGCTCTGCAGCAGCGCCTTCACCGCGTAGTGGCCCGTGAAGAGCTGGCGGTACCACTTGCACGTGAAGCCCGCGAAGCCGCCCTCCGCGTCCACGAAGCTCATCGTCACGCCGTTCGGCACGAAGCCGTAGACGACCACGAGCAGGATGGGCACGTAGAGGAACGCGAGCACGGCCGCGAGCACGGCCACGGAGACCATGGAGCGCTTCATGCCGCGGAGCCTCCTTCCGTCGCCATCACGAGGCGCGCGGTCTGCGCCTCCAGGCGCTTGCGGCCGCGCACGTCCTGCCGCTTCTTCCACCACATGGCGAGCCCGAGCGGAATGAGCACGCTCACCGCCATGAGCACCGCGAGCGCCGAGGCGTGCGGGATGTTGCGGTTCTGGATCGCGCGCATGAAGATCTTGTTGCCGATGAGCACGCAGTTCGTGCCGCCGAGCATCTGCGGAATCACGTACGAGCCGATCGCCGGGATGAACACCATCAGCACCGCCGAGATGATGCCCTGCTTCACGCCCGGCATGAAGATCTTGCGGAAGGCGTAGAAGTTGCGCGCGCCGAGGTCGCGCGCCGCCTCCAGCAGCGAGAAGTCGAACTTCTCCGCCGCCGTGTAGATCGGCATGATCGCGAACGGCAGGAACGAGTACACCGACACGAGCACCACCGCCGTCTCCGAGTCGAGGATCGTGGACGTGGCCGGATCCACCGGGCCCGCGCTCGCGAGCCCCATCCCCACCAGCGCCTGCTGCGCGAAGGCCGGCAGCCAGTCGAACAGCCATTCGCGCAGACGCAGGAACACGAGATAGCACGCCTGCAGCCAGCCGTCCGGATGCAGCATCGTCTTCCACGCGAACACGCGCACGACGAAGCTCGTCCAGAACGGCAGCATGATCGCGCCCGCGACGACGGGACGCCACTTCGACTTCATGCGCGCGATCGCGTAGGCGCAGGGGATCGCGAGGACGATCGACCAGAGCGTGATCTCGAACGAGATGCGCAGCGTGTTCCAGACGATCGTCGGATAGTCCGGGTCCACGAGCTCGCGCCAGGTGGACATCGACCATTCGCCGACGCCGCCCGAGGCGTCGTGCCCGTGGAACGTGAACGCGAGCACGATCACCGCCGGCACCGCGAAGAACAGCGCGAGCCAGAGGAAGCTCGGCAGCGTGACGAGCCACTCGGCCTTGCGCGAGCGGAGCGGATTGAGCGTGTCGTCCGCCATCGCCTCAGCCCTCCTGCACCTCGACCATGTAGCCGTCGTCCGGATGCCACCAGACGAACACCTCGTCGTTCCACGTGATCGGCTCCTGGTCGAGCAGGAAGCGCGAGTGCGGCTTCAGCGCCGAGATGCGCCGCTGGCTCGAGTCGAGCCAGTATTTCGTGTAGACGCCCTGGTAGACGATGTCCTTGACGACGGACGGGAACACGTTGATGGACGCGCCCTTCTCGGGCGTCGGCGGCTGCAGCGTGACGCGGATCTTCTCCGGCCGCACCGAGAGGTCGACGCGCTGGCCGACGGCGAGCTTCTTGTCGTTGTAGGCCTTGATCTGCGGAAAGCCCTCGACCTGGATGAAGCAGTAGTCGCCCTCGACCGAGACGATCTCGCCCGAGAAGAAGTTCGTGTCGCCGATGAACGACGCGACGAACCGCGTCGCCGGCGCCTCGTAGATCTGCGCCGGGCCCGCGAGCTGCTCGACCGTGCCGCGGTTGATGACGGCGATGCGGTCCGAAAGCGACATCGCCTCGCCCTGGTCGTGCGTGACGTAGAGGAACGTGATGCCGACCTGGTCGTGGATCGTGTCGAGCTCGAGGAGCATGTGCTGGCGGAGCTTCAGGTCGAGCGCGGCGAGGGGCTCGTCGAGGAGGAGCACCTGCGGACGGTCCACGAGCGCGCGCGCGATCGCGACGCGCTGCTTCTGTCCGCCCGAGAGCTGGTTCGGATACTTCCACGCCTGGTCGGAAAGCTGGATCATCTCGAGGATCTCGTCCACGCGCTCCTCGATCTCCTCCTTCGGCTTCTTCGCGAGCTTGAGCGAGAACGCGATGTTGTCCCAGACGGTCATCGTCGGGAACAGCGCGTAGTTCTGGAAGACGGTGTGGACGCGCCGCTGGTTCGGCGGCAGGTCGGTGATGTCCTTGCCCTCGAGGTAGATGCGCCCGGAGTCGGGACGCTCGAAGCCGCCGAGCATGCGCAGGAGCGTGGTCTTTCCGCAGCCCGAAGGGCCCAGGAGCGAGAAGAACTCGCCCTTGTTGACGGAGAAGGAGACGTCGTTGACCGCGGTGAGCGCGCCGAAGCGCTTCGTCACGTGGTCGAAAACCAGAAATTCGTTTGCCAACTCAAAAGACTCCCATCCCGCGACGGGCGCGCGTTCCGCGCCCGCCGCGTCCTCTTGTTAGAACTGATCCCGGCCGCAGCACTTCTTGTATTTCTTGCCGCTGCCGCACGGGCACGGATCGTTGCGCCCAATCGTCACCGGCGCCCCGTTCGGCCCGGAGACGCGCTTGACCACGCGCACGTCCTGGCCGGACACCTCCGACATCATCGACGCAAAGACATCCATCGTGGAGCGCTTCTTCGCCGCCTCGCTCGGCTCCTCCATCCGGCGCGCGTTCTCCACGCGCGGGCCCGGCTTCGGCGCCTCGGGCTGCGGCGCGGCAGGCGCGGGCTGCGGCGCCTCCTCCACCTCCAGCGGCGCCTCGAGCGCGTCGGCGTTCGTCTGCGCCGCCTGGGCCGCCTGCGCGGCCGCCATCATGCGGCGCACGGCGAGCTCGGTGTGCGCGCGGAACTCCATGTTCGCCACGCCCGTCTTGATGGTGTTCATCAGGTTCTCGAACATGCCGAACGCCTCGCGCTTGTACTCCACGAGGGGATCGCGCTGGCCGTAGGAACGCAGGTTCACGCTGTGGCGCAGGTCGTCCATCGCGCGCAGGTAGTCCTGCCACTCGCGGTCGATGCACTGCAGGAACACGCCGCGCTCCATGTGCGGCAGCACGCGCGGATCCTCGCCCGCGCACTTCGCCTCGTAGGCGTCGCGCACCCGCGCGAAGACGAACTCGCCCGCCTTGCCGGGCTCGCCGAGGAACGGCTTGAGCTCCTCCGGCGTGACGAGGATCGGGAACGTGACGCCCAGCCACGCGAGGAACTCGTCCACGCCGCCGCCCTTCACGTCCATCAGGAAGCGCTCGCACTGCATGAGCACGATGTCGTTGAACACGTCGAGGATCGTGCCGTGCACCACGTCGGGCGCGCCGCGCAGAATCACGCCGCGCAGCTCGTACACGATCGCGCGCTGCTTGTTCATCACGTCGTCGAACTCGAGCGTGCGCTTGCGGATCGCGAAGTGCTGCTGCTCCACGCGCCGCTGCGCCGTCTCCACGGACTTGTTGAGCCAGCGGTGCTCCATCACCTCGCCTTCCTTCATGCCCAGGCGCTGCATGATGCCCGAGAGCTTCTGCGAGCCGAAGAGGCGCATGAGGTTGTCTTCCAGCGAGATGTAGAACTGCGAGCCGCCGGGGTCGCCCTGGCGCGAGCAGCGGCCGCGCAGCTGGCGGTCGATGCGCCGCGACTCGTGGCGCTCCGAGCCGATCACGTAGAGGCCCTGCGGATGCTCCTCGAGGATCTTCTGGATCGTGTCCTTCGTGCCGGGCAGCTTGTCCTTGAGCGAAAGGTTGCTCTTGACGACGTCGGGCGGCAGCGAGACCACGCCCGGCCCGAGCTTGATGTCCGTGCCGCGGCCGGCCATGTTCGTGGCGATCGTCACGGCGCCGGGCTGGCCGGCGAGCATCACGATCTCGGCCTCGCGCGCGTGGTTCTTCGCGTTGAGCACCTCGTGCGGGATCTTCGCCACGGTGAGCAGACGCGAAAGCACCTCGGAGGTGTCCACCGTCACGGTGCCGAGCAGCACGGGCTGGCCGGCCTCGTGGCGCCGGCGCACGTCGGCGATGATGGCCTTGTACTTCTCGCGCTGCGTGCGGTAGATCTGGTCGTTGCCGTCGATGCGGCGGATGGGGCGGTTCGTGGGAATCTGCACCACGTCGAGCTTGTAGATGTCCTTGAACTCGCGCGCCTCGGTCTCGGCCGTGCCGGTCATGCCGGCGAGCTTCGAGTAGAGGCGGAAGTAGTTCTGGATCGTTATCGTGGCGAGGGTCTGCGACTCCTTCTCGATCTCCACGCCCTCCTTCGCCTCGACGGCCTGGTGGAGGCCGTCGGACCAGCGGCGGCCGGGCAGGATGCGGCCCGTGAACTCGTCCACGATGTAGACGTGGTTCTCCTGCACCACGTAGTCCACGTCGCGCTCGTAGAGGCAGTAGGCGCGCAGCAGCTGGTTGATCACGTGCACGCGCGCGGAACGCTCCATGAAGTCGGCCTGCAGCTCGGCGCGGCGCTGGGCCTTCGCCTCGGGGGAGAGCGTGGCGTCGCCGTCGAGCTGGCTGAGCGCGCCCGGCAGGTCGGGGATCACGAACGTCTCGGGGTCGCGCGGGTTCATCTTCTCGCAGCCCTTGTCGGTGAGGGCCACTTCGCGCGAACGCTCGTCGATCGTGAAGAAGAGCTCGGCCTTGAGCGCGCGCCCTTCGTCGCGGTGCATTTCCGAGAGCATCTGCAGCTCCACGTCCTCGTGCAGCTTGCGGATGGCCGCGTCCTCGTACATGTGCAGCATCTGCTTGTGCTTCGGCATCGAGTGGTACACCTGGTAGAGGCGGCACTTGCAGCCCCACTCGTCGCCCTTGGCGAGCAGCTGCTTGGCCTCGGAGATGAGGTCGTTGCACTGCTGCGTCTGCACGCGCACGATGCCCGCCACGAGCGGATTCATCGCGACGTACTGGCCGCTCGTGGAGACGGTGGCCGGGCCGGAGATGATGAGCGGCGTGCGGGCCTCGTCGATGAGGATGGAGTCCACCTCGTCCACGATCGCGAAGTTGTGGCCGTTCTGCACCACCTGCTCGGGCTGCACGGCCATGCCGTTGTCGCGCAGGTAGTCGAAGCCGAACTCGCTGTTCGTGCCGTAGGTGATGTCGCAGAGATACTGCGCGCGGCGCTCGGCGGAGTCCATCGAGTTCTGGATGCAGCCCACGGTGAGGCCGAGGTACTTGTAGAGATGGCCCATCCACGTGGCGTCGCGCAGCGCGAGGTAGTCGTTCACCGTGACGAGCTGCACGTTCTTGCCGGCGAGCGCGTTGAGGTAGAGCGGCAGCGTGGCGACGAGCGTCTTGCCTTCGCCGGTCTGCATCTCGGCGATCTTGCCCTGGTGCAGCACGATGCCGCCCACGAGCTGGCAGTCGAACGGCACCATGTCCCACGTCAGCACGTGGCCGCACACCTCCTCGGTGGTGCCCACGAGATGGCGGCAGGCGTTCTTCACGAGCGCGAACGCCTCGGGCAGGATGTGGTCGAGCGTCTCGCCGCCCGCCACGCGCGCCTTGAACTCCGCCGTCATCCGCGGAAAGTCCGCGTCCGTGAAGTTCTTCGCCTGGTACTCGGTCTCGATGCGGTTGATTTCGGCCACGAGGGGACGCAGGCGCTTGAGGTCGCGCGCGTTCTTGGTGCCGAAGATTTTCTTGAGGATGTCCATCTTGTCTTTCGTGCCTTCGGAATCTCGGATCTTGGAAAGGGACTAGCGGATGCGCAGCAGGAAGTGGTTCTTCTTGCCGCTGCGCAGCACGGCCACGCGGCCGTCCACGAAGTCGGCGGCGGCGAAGACGCGCGCGGCGTCGGCCTTGGCGCCGTTGAGGGAGAGGCCGCCCTGCTGGGCCATGCGGCGCGCCTCGCCGTTGGAGCCGAACATGCCGGCGGCGGCGGCCACGGCCCAGACGGCCCGCCCTTCCACGTCGGCCCGCGCGAGCTCGGCGCTCTTCACGTCCTTGAAGATCGTCTCGAGCTCGTCCGCGCTCTTGCCCGCGACGTCGCCGCCGAAGAGCGCGCGCGTGGCGCCGCGCGCCGTCTCGAGCCCGGCCGCGCCGTGCACGAGCGTGGTGAGCTCCTCCGCGAGCGCCTTCTGCGGGATGCGCGCCTCGGGGTTCGCCTTCATCTGGCGCTCGAGCTCGGCGATCTCGTCGAGCGGACGCAGCGAGAAGACCTTCAGGTAGCGGATCACGTCCTCGTCGGGCGAGCGCAGGAAGAACTGGTACCAGTCGTACACGCTCGTCTTCTCGGCGCTCATGAACATGGCGTTGCCCTCGCTCTTGCCGAACTTCCGGCCCGAGCCGTCGAGCAGCAGCGGGAACGTGAGGCCGTAGACGGAGCGGCCGCGCATCTTGCGCACGAGGTCGGTGCCGGCCGTGATGTTGCCCCACTGGTCGGCGCCGCCCACCTCCATCGTGCAGCCATACGTGTCGTAGAGGTGCAGGAAGTCGTTGCCCTGCAGCACCTGGTAGCTGAACTCGGTGAACGTGAGCGCGCCCTCGCTCGCCTCCAGGCGCTTCTTCACGCTCTCCTTGGCGAGCATCTGCGGCACGCGGAAGTTCACGCCCACGTCGCGCAGGAACGCGATCGCGCTCAGGCCGGAGTACCAGTCGTAGTTGTCCACGAGCCGCGCCGCGTTGGGGCCCTCGAAGTCGAGCACGCGCGCGAGGTTTTCGCGGATGCCCTTCTTGTTCTCCGCCACCTGCTCCACGGTGAGCATGTTGCGCTCCGCGCTCTTGCCGCTCGGGTCGCCGATGAGCCCCGTGGCGCCGCCCACGAGCGCGATCACGTGGTGCCCCGCGAGCTGGAGACGGCGCAGCATCATGATGGAAACGAGATTGCCCGCCTGCAGCGAGTTCGCCGAAGGGTCGAACCCGCAGTAGATCGTCTGCGGCGTTTCCAGCATCTTCTCGATTTCGGGGTCCGACACGGCCTGCACGAGACCGCGCGCCACGAGTTCCTGATACAGCGTCATCTTTCTCCTTGAACCTATCCTAGGGGGGTCAGAAAAGTGAAGGATTAGTATACCATACTTCTCCGCGTTTGTGCGCGCAATGTGCAAATGTGAAAAGTGTGGCCGACGCGCGCGCCGCCGCGCCCGAGGAGGCCGGCTCCTACGCCAGCGTTTTCTCTCCGTAGTCCTCGCTCATCGTTCGAGTCCTCCGTGTGAAGTCTGCGTCAGCCCGACGACGACGACATCGCCCATTTCGTGGCAGCGCCGGTAGAGCTCGGCCTTGGTCGGCTCGCGCGTCATCGCCGGCCAGAGCGAGAGAAAGAGCATGCGCCCCTCGGCGCAGAAGCGCTCGTATTGCCGGCCGGGATGCCAGCGCTCGCCGAAGCCCTCCGGCGAGAGCACGACCCAACGCCCGCCGGCGAGCCCGAGCGCGTGGCCGCAGGCCTTCTCGCACGGGCTCATGAAGGTTCCCACGCCCGCGCCGCCCGGCCCGATTCGCGCCGCGCGCGCGACCGCCGCGTTCCATTCGGCGCCGCCTTCGGCCAACTTGCGCGAATAGCGCATCGGCTCGAGCACCGGCAGTTTCAAGAGCGCGGCGTTGCCGTAGCCATACCAGCGCCGCCCGAGAAACTCGACCTCGCTCACGCGCTGAAAGAATTCGCGATGGGCGTGGCGAAGCCAGCTGCGCGCCGGATTCTCGCGAATGTAGCGCGTAAACGCCGCGAGCTGCCCCTCGCATTTGACGACCCAGTCATGCCACTCGGGGGAGAAGATGGCAAAACTCTTAGTTTCGGCAAGACTCTTAGTTTTCTTCGCCCCCGAAACTAAGAGTCTTGCCTCTCGCGCCGCGACTTCCCAATACGCCCGCGAGAGCGCCGCCGAAAGCGCCTCGACGTAGAAGGCGAGCGGTTGGCCCGCGCTTCTGAAACGAAGCGTCTTGCTCTCTGTTTCGCCGGCAATCTTGATCAGCAGATGAAGATGGTCGGGCATGACCGAGAAGCATTCGATCGGCTCGAGGCCGGCGACGCGCTCATGGAAGCCGCGAATGACATGAACAAACGCCTTGGTGACCGCGTTCATCTCGCAGCGGCCGGGCGCGATGATCGCCGAGAGCGGCTGAAGCCCGGCAAGCCGCTTCAGCGTAACCATGTAGTAGTAGGGCCGCGAGTAGTCGAAGCCCGGCAGCCGCCAGCATTTCGCGCTCTTCTCGCCCTCGCTCATTCGCCAACCTCCAGCCGCGCGAGGTAGTCGTAGCGCGCCTTCTCCGGCACGAACATCGCGCTCTTCGTCTCGAAGTCGTCCGGCACGACGGGACGCGGCACGCCCTTTCGCCTCGGCCAGGAGGGGTCGTCGAGCAGGGCCTTCTCGACCATCTGGAAGCGGAACGTCGCATGGCGCAGGAAGATGACGCCCAGGACGGGCATGTAGTACATCTGCGAGGTGAGCGAAGACTCGTTCCGGAGGGCGTCCGCCGTCTCCCAGAGATTGGCTTCGAGTTCCTTGAGCGTCGTTTCTTTTTCAGCAGAGGTCATGGTGGTTCGGGACCAGAGAATGGTCAACCCGCCGCAGCGGTTTCACAACGGCATATTCTACCACATTCCGCGCCTCGCAGTAAGGTTTCGAGTAATGGATTACTCAAGTTCGCGGGCGAACTTGAGTAACCCGCGTAAGGGGTACGCTGCGCTGGGGGTGAGGGCTTTAGGGTCTATTTCCACCCCAACCCTAACGCCCTAACCCCTAGGCGAAGCCGTACCCCTCATGCGGGTTAGTCTTGTTCGCGGCGAGGAACGAGACGCGAACAAGACTAACCCATTACGGTCAGGGGCGTCATGCCTCGGCATAGCGTCGGCAGGCCGACGCGGGGCGGGATCACGCGCACGTTATTCGAAGAACAGGACGTCGTTCAGGCGCGCGCGGAGCGCGTCGATGTCCGCCTCCGTCACCTCGCGCACCTCGACGGGGCCGTTCGCCTCGATCTGCACCGGGCGGACGTGCCCGACCAGGTTCCTCACGAAGACCGGACGGTAGTCGTTCCAGCCCAGTTCCCTGCCTTCGTCATGGTTCGTGTTCTCCAGCGTCTGCACCTCGCGCGAGAGGCACTCGAAGAGATCGGTGTTCTCGTCGTGGTCGGCGACCGCCAGGTTCACCGCCTCCGCGCCGTTCGCGCCAGGCGCCTCCTCCTGCTCGACCAGCCCGTGGTTGGCCTGGAACATGATCAGTTCCGACGTCTGCCCCTCGATGCAGGCCGTGCTGCTGAACGCAGTCCGCACGAGCGTGCGGCCGAGCGGCGTGCCAATGGTGTCGTAGAACATGTCGACCGCGAGCTTGACGTAGGTCTGCAGCGCGTCCTGCACGTAGCGGTTGACCGCGTCGCGGAAGTTCGCCCGCTCGTCGCTCTCGTAGGAGGCGCGGTTGTACGGCGTCGCCTTGATGTTCTCGAGGTGCAGCAGCACGCCGCCGTGCGCACCGCTGGAATATTTCGCGAAGATGGCCTCGGCGAGGGCGCTCTTGCTCTTCAGCGGCACGCGCCCCTCATCCTTCTTGTTGAGCAAGTAGGGGCAGTCGCGATTTTCGTCGTCGCCGTGGACGAAATGATAATGGCCACCCTCCTCCTCGTCTTCGTCGACGTAGTACGGATTCTCCTCGATGAACGCATCCACGCCGCCGGCCGCGAGGAAGTCGAGCGCCATGTTCATCCGGGCGATCTGCGTGCGCAGTCTCCTGAGGTCGTCCTTGTCCAGTCCTGCCTGGGCGCCCATTTTCTCCATTTCCCCGACCTTCACCTGGTAGGCGGCGACGTCGAACGGCGTCTTGCCGACGACCAGGGCGCGGGTCACGATCGCCGAGATGCGGCGCTCCGTCAGCGGCTTTCCGGAGGAGACCACGCCGTTCTTGTCGATGCCGAAGTCGGAACGCTTGAAGTCCGCGCCGAGCAGCGTCTCGAGCCGGTCCATGAAGTCCTTGGTGAAGCGCGTCTTGCCGTCCTTGCCGGTGACCGCGCCCTCGATCCCGAACGCCTCGCCGAGGCTGCGGAGGAACGCGGTGCGCACCTGGTTGTTGGCGGTCTTCGTCTCCACCGAACGCATCCAGCGAAAGATGTTCTTGGACGAAAACGTGCCGTTTGCGGCCATCTTGTCGCCGTTCAGCGTGGCGATGGAGTTCTCGTTACCGGTCTTGAAGGCGATCGGGGCGGAAAGTTTGGAAACGTTGATGTTCATGGTTCTGGTCCTTTCACTTGATGTTGACGCTTTGTATTCGCGCGGCGCGGAAAAAGGTTACAACCATCCTCTATACGCCTCGTTCGGTTTATGGTACACTTCTTCCAGCGATCAACACTCCAAATGAGGACTGACAGACAATGAATCGACGCGATTTCGTCCTGGGCGCGGGTCTGGGACTTGCAACGGC
>CAVEDG010000006.1:0-16051 GCA_963614205.1 bacterium
AGGTTCACCGTCTCGTCCGTCTCGCCGAAGTACTGGCGGCGCTCGCTGTGGCCGATGATCACGTACTTCGCGCCGGCGTCGAGGATCATGCCCGTGGAAATCTCGCCCGTGTAGGCGCCGCTTTCCTTCCAGTGGCAGTTCTCCGTGCCCACGCCGACCTGCGTGCCGGCGGCCGCGGCCACCGCGGCGGGAACGTCGATCGCGGGCGTGCAGCACACGATCTCGACATTCGTGTAATCCTTCGTCGCCTCGGCGACGCCCTTCACGAGGGCAGCCGTCTCGGACGGCTTGACGTTCATCTTCCAGTTACCGGCAATGATTTTCTTGCGCATCTTGTTTTGACCTTGTTCAAATGGTCGGACCGAGGGGATTTGAACCCCTGACCTTTTGCACCCCAAGCAAACGCGCTACCAGGCTGCGCTACGGTCCGGCGAAGATTGGGAAATAGTGTATCAGATTTTCAGGCGCGGGTCAAGCGTCAACCCTTGAAAAAGCGAACGAATTCCGTCGTCATCTCCGTGCCGGCCTCGGGGCGCGCCCGCGCGCACGCCTTCAGCAGCGCGGTGCACGCGCCGCAGTGGCGGCAGTTGTCGGCGTCGGCGCAGTCGCGCACCCGGGGCCAGAGCGGCGAGGCGCCGAGCGCCCGGTTGTCGATGACCATCGGAAACACGTAGCACGGATCCATGATCGCCGCGAGGTCGCCGTCGTAGGCGTACGTGGCATAGGCCCGGATGATCGCCGCCGGGTTCGGATGCCGCCGCGTGGCGAGCTTCACCACGCCCACGTGCGGCTCGTAGAGCGGCAGGTCCTCGGGCCGGATCCAGATCGCCCGCAGGAAGTCCTCGTAGTTGCCGCGCTCGTAGTTCGTGCGGCAGCGGAACACGGAGAAGCCGAACTTCGCGCCGGCGGCGGACTGCCCCATGCGATTGTGGCCGTGCAGGTTGTTGTGGAACTGATGGAACGGGCAGTTGCGCAGACAGCCGGGATTCGCCTGGATGCCCATCATCTTGCCGTGCTCCCGCGCCCACGCGCCCAGCTTCGCCACGTAGTCGAGCCGGCGATGGTCGTTGCGCCCCGCGTAGAACTCGTCGTAGAGCTCGTCCACGTAGGAGAGCGCGCTCGTGCTCGCGATGTCCATGTTGATGCTGAAGCGGATCTTCACGGAGGGGAAGCGCTGGCGCACCACGGTCGCGATGAACGGCGACGTGGTGGTGAGGTGCTCGGGGAAGAGCCCGGCCGCGTCCATCTCGCGCAGTTTCTCCGTGACATGGTCGGCGAGCGTTTCGGAGAGGGCGATGTCGCCGTAGCAGTTTGCGTTGAAGATCGCGTCGAGCTCGATGCCGTGGGCGCGCGCCCACGTGAGGTCGGCGACGATCCGCGCGCGGCGCTCCGGCGTCCAGTCGTCCATCGGCCGGCTGGCAATCACGCCCGGCCAGGCGAAGAAGACTTCCTTGAGGCGCGGCACGTAGGGGGCGCACGTCTCCGTGAAGGACACGTTGTCGAACCAGCCGACGGCAAGTTTGCGCGCGGGTTCCACGATCAGGACTTCTCCCCGCGCAGGTCGCCTTCCACGAACACGGCCTTCACGTCGAAGGTCTCGGGGTCGAGCAGGGCGAGGTCGGCGAGATAGCCCTTCTCGACCTTGCCGAGCGTCTTGCCGAGGCCGAGCGCGAGCGCCTGGTTCCAGCTCGTCACGCGGATGAGATCCTTGAGCGGCAGCCCCGTGACGTCCACGAGGTTCTTGAGGCCGCGGTTCATCCAGAGCGTGGAGCCGGCGAGATTGCCGCCCTCCACGAGACGCGCCTCTCCACCCTTGAGCAGCACCTTCAGCCCCCCCATCTCGAAGGCGTAGCCGTCGGCGCAGTGCGAGCAGCGCAGGGCGTCGGTGATCATCTGCACGTGCGCGAGGTCGCGCTTCCAGAAGACGAGGCGCAGCATGTCGTCGCAGAGGTGGATGCGGTCGCAGATGACTTCGGTGTCGAGGTCGTCGAGCAGGAAGCCCGCGCCGACCATGCCGATCTCGCGGTGGTGCAGCTTCGTCATCTGGTTGCAGAAGTGCGTGAGGTGGCGCAGGCCCGCGGCGTAGGCGGGCAGGAACTGCGCGAACGTGGCGCCCGTGTGGCCGCAGCTCGGCACGATGCCGTGTTCGAGGCAGGCCGCCGCGAACGCCGCGCCGCCCTTCACCTCGGGCGCGAACGAAATCATCTTCACGGGCGAGATCGCGTCGAGCGCAAGCACCTCGCGGATGTTCGGCGCGCGCACGAACGCGGGATTCTGCGCCCCACAGCACGCCGGGTTGATGTAGGGGCCTTCGAGATGGATGCCGATCACCTTCGCGAAGCGCATGTCCGCGCGATACGCCGCCACGGCCTTCGCGGCCGCGCGCAGCGTGGCCTTGGCGACCGTGAGCGTGGTCGGCAGGAAGCTCGTGCAGCCCTCGGCGAGCTTGGCCTCGGCGATCGCGGCGATCGCCTCCGGCGTGGCATCGCACACGTCGTGGCCGCACGCGCCGTGCAGATGCACGTCGATGAAACCCGGCACGAGCAGCGCACCGCGCGCGTCCACCACGCGGTCAAAGCCCGTCTTCGGCGCCGCGCCCGTGCCCACGCGCGCGATGCGGCGCCCGTCGAGCTCGACGAACGCCTTCTTCAGGTCAACGTCCGGACTGATGACGTGCGCATTGCGAATCAGCGTCTTCATACCCCTTCTCCTTCTTTCGTTTCCTGCGTTCCCGTATCAGGACATCAACCGTGATGGTGGCAGCCGCCGCAGCCGTGGCCGCAGCCACCACAGCCGCCTTCGGCATGGCCGCCACAGCCACCGCTCTCGCCGTGACCGGCGCACGTGGCGGCCTGCGTGCCGACGAGCGTGCCGGCGAGCAGCTGCTCGATGGCCGCGTCCGCCGCGCCCGTCACGCCCGCGAGGAAGCCAATGCCCGCGCCCGCGAGCGCCCCCTGCATGCCGGGCCCGATGTTGCCGCAGATCACGCCGGTCACGGCGTGCCACACAAGCCACAGCGCGAGATCTTCATGTCCCGTGCCCTCGGTGTCGACGACTTCGGCAGCCGTCACCTTGCCGTCCGTGATCGTGTAGATCTTGAACTCGGTGGTTCTCCCCATGTGCGGGAAGATCTGCCCCTCGGAATGGGGAATGGCGATTTTCGCGTTCAACTTTTCGTTTTCCATCCTTAAACCTCCAACGTCCAACTTCTAACCTTTACCCTTTAACTTCTAAATCGCTTCTAACTTCTACCTTTAACTTTTAACCTCTAACTTCTAACCTCTAACCTCTAACCTTTAACTTTTAACCTTTAACCTTTAACTTTTAACCTCTAACTTTTAACCTCTAACTTCTAACTTCTAACTTCTAACTTCTAACCTTTAACCTTTAACTTTTAACTTTTAACCTTTAACTCTTAACTCACAGGGCTCCTGTGGCGAGCGAGCCGAAGGTCGTGATCGGCGTCGTGTCGCGGTAGTTGTCGATGATCTGGCGGATGTCCTTGATCACGGCGTTGACCTCGTCGTACATCTCGCGGTCGGAGATGACGCGGCCCAGCGTGCCCTCGCCCTTCTCCAGGCGCTCGGAGACGGCGCGCAGGTTGGAGACGAGATTCGCGGCGTCGTCCGCGAGCGTCGCGTCGTTGAACGCGCGGCCCAGCAGACCTTCGCCGGACTTGAGCTTCTCGGTGGCGGCGCGCGCGTTGGCCACGGTGTTCGTGAGGTCGGCCCAGAGCGCGTCGTCCCGCGCCGTGAGGCGGCCGAGCGTGCCTTCGCCGCGCGCGAGGCGGCCGGAGACTTCGGAGGCGTTGGCGAGCGTCTTGCGCAGGTCTTCGTACACGGCGTCGTCCTTCGAGAGCAGCTTGCCCATCGTGCCTTCGCCCTTGTCGAGGCGCTCGGCGATGGCGGCGGCGTGGTCGAACGTCTTGCGCGCGCCGTCGAACGTCTTCTCCGCGTCGCCCACGGCGCGCTTGGCGCCGGACACCGCGTCCGCCAAATCGCGGTACACGGTGTCGTCCTTCGCGAGCAGCTTGCCGGCGGTGCCTTCGCCGCGTTCCACGCGCGCCACGATCTTGTTCACGTTCTCGGCGGTCTCCTCGAAGTTGGAGACGATGTTGCGGAACGAGCCGCGCTCCATGACTTCGTTGAGGCTCTTGGCGATCTTGCCGAGATCGCGCATCCAGTCCGCCGGCGGATCGCCGCGGAAGACCGTTGTCGCGAGCGGCTGCACCTCGCCCTCGCCCTCTTCGAGCAGCAGGTAGTTGCCGCCGAGCAGCGACAGCGCCGAAACCGTGGCGAAGCAGGTCCTGCGCAGCACCACGTCGCCATCCACGAGCACCGTGACCATCACGTTCGTGGGCGCGAGCTCGATGCGCTCGACCACGCCCACCTTCATGCCGCGGTAGACCACGTTGTCGCGCTCCTTGAGCCCGCCCACGTCCGTGAACGCAATGCGCGCCGCAACCTTCTCGCGGCCGAAGAGCACGTCCACGCCGGAGATGATCACGGTGAAGTAGACGAGCAGGGCGAGGACGGCGACCATGAACGCGCCGACCACGACTTCCGAGAAGATGTCAGTGTTCTTTTTCATATTCTGCCTTCATCTGCCTAAAGCTGGTTTCGGTCATGAACTGCGCGTCGAGGAAGTCGCGCGCGTCCGGCTGGGTGGTGCGCACGAAGTTCTCGGGCGTGGCAAGCTCGACCACGTGGCCACCCTTGAGCATGAGAATGCGGTCGGCGAAGAGCAGCGCGCCCTGGAGGTCGTGCGTGACGACGATCGAGGTGATGCCGCGCGTCTTGTTGAGCCGATGGATGAGCCGGTTGATCGTCACGGACGTCACGGGGTCGAGCCCGGAGGTGGGTTCATCGTAGAGGATGATGTCCGACCGGCGCACGATCGCGCGGGCGAGGCCGGCGCGTTTCTGCATGCCGCCGGAGATTTCGGCGGGATAGAGGTCGGCCGCGTCGGTGAGCTCCACGGCGGCGAGGGCGTCGGCCACGCGCGCGGCGATGATCTTCTCGGAGAGGCGCGTGCGCTGGCGCAGCGGCAGGGCCACGTTCTCGGCCACGGTGAGCCAGCCGAGCAGCGCGCCGCCCTGGAAGAGGTAGCCGAAGCGCGCGCGAATGCTCTCGAGCGCGTCGCCCGTGGCGGCCGAGATCTCCACGTCGTCGAGCCACACGTGGCCCGAGGTCGGCGTGAGCAGCCGCACGAGATGCTTGAGCGTGACGGACTTCCCCGTGCCCGACGGCCCCACGATCGCGAGGATCTCGCCCTTCGCGACCTCGAAGCTGACGCCCGCCAGGACTTCGCGCCCGTCGAACCGCTTCACCACGTTGTCGAACCGGATCATAGCGTGAACTCGATGTAGAACGCGCGGGTCACCATGTAGCCGAGCGTGAGGATGAGGAGAAACGAAATGATCACGCTGCGCTGCGTGGCGCGGCCCACGCCCACGGCGCCCAGCGTCGTCGCGAAGCCCTGGTAGCAGCTCACGGCGCCGATCACCACGCCGAACACGGCCGCCTTGAGCAGCCCCACGAAGAGATCCTTCACCACGGCGATCGTCATCGCGCTCTTCATGTACTGCTCGAAGTCCACGTTCAGCTGCGTCTGCCCCACGAGGCCGCCGCCGACCACGCCCAGCACGCAGGCGTAGAACGAGAGGAACGGCGCCATCACGAGCAGCGCGCCCATGCGCGGCGCCGCCAGATAGCGCACCGGCGAGATGGACATGATCTCGAGCGCCGCCACCTCGTCGTTCACCGTCATCGTGCCGAGCTCCGCGGCCATCGCGGACCCCACGCACGCCGACAGGCAGATGCCCGTCACGAACGGACCCATCTCGCGCAGGAGCGTCAGCATCACCGCCGCGCCGAGGTAGAGTTCCTGGTTGAAGCGCCGCAGCGCGAGGCCCACCTGCAGGCCGAGGATCATGCCCGTGAAGAGGCCCACCACCGTGATGACCGGCAGCGTGCGGATGCCCGCCGCGTAGAGCTGCTGCATGAACGCGCGCCGCGAGTCGCGCCGCGCGAAGACGCCCGGCAGACAGGCGAGCGACTCCACCGCCAGCCGGCCGCAGCGGCCAATGGCGGAGAGCAGCCCGACGACGTGCCGCACCAGCGTCGGCCGCCCGGGCGCATCCGCGTAGATCGGTTCCCGTGTAATCGTCATCGTTTGGTCCCGAAAGCCCGGCGCGCCTTAGAAGTCGTCGAGGTCGATGCGCATCGTGCTGTGCTTCTGCGCCTCGATCGCGCGCTTCTTCTCGGCGGCGTTGTCGTGGATCGACCCCGGATCGGAAACGAGCGGGATCGTGAACGCGGTGCCGCAGTTCGGGCACTCGCTTTCCGTGTTGGCCATGCTGATCGGCGCCTCGATCTCCTGATGGCACTTCGGGCAGAAGAAGGACACCATCTCCTCCTCCTCGGCGGCCGGCGCGGCGGCGTTCGTCTTCTGCGCGCTCTCGCCGCCCTCCTCGCCAAAGCCCAGCAGCGTCGTGTCGATGCGGATCGTGCGGTTCTTGAGCGCGGAAGGCTCCATGTCCTCCGCCTCCTTCGCCGTGACGACCTCGCCCGTGGAGGCCGGCGCGGCGCCATCGGCCGCCGGCGGCCCGTACATCGTTCCGGGCTCGGACGTCTTCGGCACCACGATGATGCGGCCGCACATCGGACATTCCGCATCCATGCCAATCACTTCGACCGGAGCCTCGATCTCCTGGCCACAGCCCGGGCAGCGGAACGAAATCGCCCCCGCCGCCTCCCCTTCCGCGGGCGCGGGTGAAGAGGCGGGCTCTTCCGCGGGCTTCGGCGCTTCGGCGGGCTTCGGCTCTGCGACAGGCTTCGGCTCTGCGACAGGCTTCGGCTCTGCGGCCAGCGCGGACGGCGGTGGAACGCCGTCCCTACCGGAGGTTGCGCTTACCTCAGCGGGCTTCGCCTCCTCGACGGGCGCGGGCGCGGGCTCCTTCACCGGCTCCGGAGCGGGCGCGATGACCGGCGAGGGTGCTTCGACCGGCTTCGGCTCTTCGATCGGCGCAGCCACGGGTTCCGGCGCGGGTGCGGGCGCGGGCGTCGGCGCGGGTGCGGGTGTCGGCGCGGGCGCAGCCACGGGTTCCGGCGCGGGTGCGGGTGCAGGCTGGCTGGCCTCGTATTCGGCGAGCGTCATGGCGGCGGGGCGCGGGGCGACGGCGCGCTTGGCCGTGCTGGAGAGCGTCGCGCGCAGGGCCTTGTGCGCCGGAAGCACGAGCGTCTCGCCCGTGCGCGGATTGCGGATGCGGCGCATCTTGCGCGGCGCGACGTCGAACTTGCACACGCCCGGCAGCACGAAGCCGCCGTTCGCGGCCTCGCGGTAGATGATCTCGGTCAGCGCCTCCAGCACCTTGCGGGAAAGGCTCTGCTTGAAGCCCGCCTTGTAGGCGAGCTCCTTGTACAATCTGCTTTTCGTATAGGTCGTCTTGCTGATCATCGCGTACTCCTGCGTCAGTCCATGTGCCGCCTCGGCCACCGTCCGTCCTGTCTCCATGCTGGACAATGCCCAAAATCGACACCATTAGTTTATCACATTCAGTCTACCTCTGCACGGCGTTCTGGATGCGGACGATGAGCGTGGTGGGGAAGAGCGCGTAGGCAAACGCCTTCAGCGCCTCGCGCACGCGTACGCCGAACGGGGGACGGCCGCGCTGTGAAAAGTCGTAGGCAATGCCGTTTTCCCGCAACGCGCGCACGCCGAACGGCTCCCAGTAGCCCTTGTGCACGGCGTCCACGAACGGGAACTCCTGCGTGGGCGTGACGAGCAGCGGACGCGGCTCGTCGGCGACCATGAACGAGCCGAAGCGCTCGAACTCCCAGGCGCTGCGGCAGCGCGCCGCGATGCCGCGCAGATACGCGCGGTTCCAGAATCCCGTCTGGCACGTCACGCTGTAGGCGACGTTCTTCGGGAAGACGCGCAGCTGCTCCTCGGCGGCGCCGAACGGCGCGCGTCCCGGCGGGTTCGGCATGAGGCGCAGATTCGCCGCGTCGAACCGCTTCGCCTGCCCCAGACGCCTCAGCACGTTCGCCGTGTCGACGGGGCGCACGAGGTAGTAGTCGTTCATGAGCATCATCACGTAGGGCGTGTCGATCTGGTCGAGCGCCTCCACGAGCATCGCGCACCAGGACTTCCCCTTCCCCGTGCACACGACGCGGTCAAAGCCCTCGGAGGGCTGGGTCTCGGTGAGCAGCACCGTCTCGAACGGACAGTCCGGCCAGTACGTCCGCCAGAGCGCCGCAAAGGGTCCGACGACGTCGCGATAGGCGTCGCAGGAGGTGACGAGCACCGTGCAGTCGGGGTTCTTCGCCATGTCAGCGCACCCCCTTCGCGCCCAGCGTCTCGCCGATGGCGGCGGCGGCCGCCGCGAGCTGGTCTTCCGTGTGGGCGCTCATGACCGCCACGCGCAGACGCGCCGCCCCGCGCGCCACCGTGGGATAGCGGATTGCCGGAATGAGAAAGCCCCGCCGCTTGAGCGCCGCGCTCGCCGCCAGCGCCGCGCGCTCGTCGCCCACGGGAATGGGCACGATGGCGGAGTCGCTCTTCACCGCGACGCCGTGCCGCGCGAGCGCCGCCACGAAGAACGCCACGTTCGCGCGCAGACGCGCCACGCGCGCGGGCTCCGCTTCGAGCACGCCCAGCGCCGCCGCCGCCGCCGCCATCGCCGGCGCACCCGGCGCCGTCGAGAAGATGAACGGACGCGACAGATTGCGCAGGTAGTCGATCAGCAGGCGCGACCCGCACACGAAGCCGCCCTCGGAGCCGAGCGCCTTCGAGAGCGTGCCCATGAGAACGTCCGGCAGCGCGCAGCCGAAGGCCTCCGCGAGACCGCGCCCCGTGGCGCCGATCACGCCCGTGGCGTGCGCCTCGTCGACCATCGAGAAGGCGTCGTGGCGCCGCGTCACCTCCAGGAACTTCGGCAAATCGAGCACGTCGCCGTCCATCGAGAACACGCCGTCCGAGACGACGAGCCGGCGGCGATGTTCGCGGCAGAGGCCAAGCCGGCGGTCGAGGTCGGCGAGGTCGCCGTGGCGGTAGACGAAGACGTCCGCGCCGGAGAGGCGGCAGCCGTCGATGAGGGAGGCGTGGTTGAGCGCGTCGGAGAGCACGGCGTCGCCCTTGCCCACGAGCGCGGTGATCGCGCCCACGTTGGCCATGTAGCCCGTGCCGTAGACGAGCGCGGCCTCGGCGCCCTTGAAGCGGGCGAGCGCGTCTTCGAGGCGCACGTGCGGCGGCTGGGTGCCCGTGGTGAGGCGCGCGCCGCCCGAGCCCGCGCCCCAGGCGTGGGCGGCTGCGGCGGCGGCATCCGTCACGCGCGGATCGCGCGCGAGGTCGAGGTAGTCGTTCGAGGCGAGCACCACGAGGTCGCGGCCGTCCACGCGCGCCGTGGGGCCCGTGGGCGCGTCGAGCGTGTGGCAGCGGCGCGAAAGCCCTTCGGCCGCGCGCGCCTTCAGCGTTTCCTCCAGTCCCGCAAAGCGCCGCTCGGCGCGCGGCGCGGCGAGCACGGGCACGTCCTCCACGAGCACGGGCGTCTGTTCGAGGAAGCGGATCGTCTCGGCCACGCCGTCGCGCGGGCCGCGGTAGAGGAAGATGCGCCCGCCGTTGGGGTCGCCCTTCGTCTTGATCGTCGTGATGCGGCAGTAGCCGATGTCGCGCGTCGCCACGTAGCCGGTCACGTAGTCGGGATCGTCCGACACGCAGATTTCGCCCACGATGCCGGGCGCGTTCTGCACCTTCGTGGCGAGCACGATGGCCTCGGCGTAGTGGTTCTTGCCGCTGGCCGTGCCCTTCTCGAGCGACGCGGCGTCGTCCATGTACGTGGCGCGCACGCCGCGTGCGGGGTCGGGTTCAAGGCGTTCGAGCGTGTCGGCGTCGAGCAGCAGGGCGCCGCGCAGGGCGTGGCTCTCGGCGAAACGCGCGAGGATCTCGTCCACGCGCGTGATGCCCGCGCCGGCGAGCAGGCGCGCGGCGGTGGCGCGGCCCTCCTCCGCGGTGGCGGTTTCGTGCGTGGTCACGGCGAGCGCCTTGAGCCGGCGCACGGGGCCGTTCTGCGCCTCGACCTTCACGTTCACGAAATCGGGCACGCCCTTGGCGTGCGTGAGCGCGCGCGCCACGAGAATGCCCGCGATCTTCGGCACGTCGCCCGCGGGCACGATCTTCTCGGCGCCGGAAATGTGCGCCCCCGCGCGCGCCGCGCGCATCTTCACGGAATAATAGCCCCCGTCGTCCGCGACGGGGTTCTGCATCGTCTCTTGTGTCTTCATGCTGACCGGCAGTGTCTTTCCTTGGCAGGGAAACCCATGGCGAAACCAGTATATCACATTCGCCCCCATTTGTACCGAGCAACCCGCGTGAGGGGCAGGTTCAACGCCTCCGGCATCCGCTTGAACGCCAGCCTGACACGCCGTCAGCGTTCTCCCGTCAGCGACAGCGTGTGGTCGCCCGCCGCGTAGAGCTTCGCCTCGGCCGCTCCCGGAAGCGTGACACGCGCGGTCGCGCCGGCGGGAACCGTGAAGTTCCAGATCCAGGTGTCGCCCTCGTAGCGCCACGCGCTCTTCACGAGCCCCTTCGGCGTGTTGTACTCGGCCGTGACGGAACCCAGGCGGCGGTCCGGCTTCGGGCTCAGGAGAATCGACGAAAAGCCCGGCGCCTCCGGATCCGGCGCAATGCCGGCAACCGACTTGTAGAGCCACGCCAGAATCACGCCATAGGCGTAGTGGTTGTACGAGTTCATGTTCACGGGGCCGAAGCCGGCGTCCTTCGTATAGCCGTTCCAGCGTTCCCAGACCGTCGTCGCGCCCTGGTCGATGGAATAGAGCCAGCCCGGAAAGCGGCGGTTCAGAAGCAGCGAGTAGGCCAGTTCGTCCAGGCCGTTCGCGGCAAGCGTTTCCATCGCGAGCGACGTGCCGAGGAGGCCCGTGTGAAGCGTGCCGCCCTCTGCGGCGATGCTCGCCGTGAGATCGGCGATCGTCTTCGCCTTCGCCTCGCCCTCCACGAGGCCGAAGCGCAGCGCGAACAGCGCGGGGGTCTGCATCCCCGCGAAGATCGGCAGCAGCGTGCCCGCGGGCCGGGTGAAGAACGTCGCCTTCGCGTAGGCGCGCGCCTCGGCCTCCATGGCGCGGTACTTCGCGACGGCGGCCGCGCGCCCCGTCCGTTCCGCCATCCAGGCCATCATCTGCGCATCCCAGATCCAGTAGCAGCTGCCCATGTAGTTCCAGTAGGTCACGGTCTCGGGCTTTGGCGTCCACCGGCCGTTCTCCTTCGTGAAGCCGATGAACTCGGGCTTGAACGCCACGCACTCCCAGATTCCGCTCGAATACCGCGTAAGCGAGAGCCAGTCGCCCCAGTGGTAGCCGCCGCATTCAGGCATCGCGCACGTCTCGTACCTGACCGGGGCGATGCGCGCGACGAACCGCTCCATCGCGTCCCACTGCTCGTCCACGGCGCGCCGGTCGCCGTACTGCAGCAGCAGGCGGTAGGGCACGATCACGCCGGCGTCGGCCCAGGCGAAGCGCGCCGGCTCGTCGCCGTACTGCGACTTCGGGGCGATGTTCGAGAAGGAGCCGTTCGCCAGCTGCGTGTCGCGCATGTCGCGCAGCCACTTGCGGAAGAAGTTCCGCATGTCGGCGTTGTACATCGCCGATTCGCTGTAGATCTGCGCATCGCCCAGCCAGCCAAGCCGTTCGTTGCGCTGCGGGCAGTCCGTCGGCACGGAGAGGAAGTTCGAGAGCTGCGTCCAGTAGATGTTTGCGATGAGGCGGTTCACGTCGGCGTTGCCCGTCTCGATGCGGCCGCATTCGAGGCCCTTCGCAATGGACGTCACGGGCACGCTCGCGAGCGACAGGATCTCGACGGGCGCCGTGGCCGTGATCGACGCGTAGCGGTAGCCGAAGTAGGTGAAGCGCGGCATGTACGCGACCACGTCGTCGTTGGCAAACGTGTAGACGAGGCGCATGCCCGTATTGGGAATGCGCAGGTTCGCGCGATAGATGGAGCCGCCCGGCCCGTCGTTTCCGCGCGCGCGCTCGCCGTTCGCGTCGTTGAGCATTTCGCCCGGCAGGCACGTGAGCACGGCGTCGCGGCGGCTGCGCATCGTCAGGCACGGCACGGCGGCGCAGTTCTGCCCGAAGTCGACCACGAGCGTCTCGCCCGGCTCCACGCGCAGCGTCTCGCCCGGCGCGAACGCGCGCGTCTTCACCACGCGGCCGAACGCCGTCCCGCCGTTCGCGCCCGTCACGCCCCGCCAGCAGGAGGCGGCCACGGGCTTCAGCGCAAGGTCGAAGCGGCGGCAGATCTCCGCGCCGTCCGTCGGCAGGATCTCGCCCCGGAACTCGTCGTTCGGCACGGCCGCCGCGAGCGCGACCGCGCCCCCGGAAGGATCGGCCGCGCGCGCGTCGTATTCCTCCCCGTCGAAGATGCCCGCGTGCGTGACGCTCCCCGCCACGCCCGCCCGCCACGTCTCCGGCTTCGTGCCGTAGCGCGCGCGCGCACCGTCCGCATAGACGATCTCCACCACGCCGCGGAAGGCGCTCTTCAGGCCGGGATGGCCCGCGATCTGGTCGCGCCACCAGCCGGACGACACTTCGGCCGCGAACACGTTCTTCGCGCCCTTCGCGCCCTTCACGAAGGCCGTGACGTCGTACGTGTACGACCGCTTCGTCTTGCGCGGATGCGTGGATCCGGGCTTGAGCGCGTCCTCGCCGCCCACGCGCGCGCCATTCACGTAGAGTTCGTAGACGCCAAGGCCCGCCGTCATCCACGTTGCGGACTTCACGTCGCCCGCGTTGACGATTTCGCCCACGAACCAGCTCGTGCCGTCGGCCGCGCGCTGCAGTCTCTTCTCGGCGTCTCCCGCCACCGGCGCGTCCGCCGCCGAGATCCAGCGCGACTCGTTCCACGCCGCCGCCTCAAGCGCCGCCTCGCGCCCGAACGCCGTCGCCAGTCCAAGACACCCCGCCGCACACAGCGCAAGCGCCGCGAGAGGGTTCGCCGTCTTCCGTGATTCCATCATTGGTAGCGGTCCTGCCGATCTACCACATCCGATAGACCGGCGCGACGACGGGCGTGGCGACCACGGGCGCGACGACGGGCGTCGTGACGACAGGCGCGGGCGCAACGACGGGCGTCGTGACCACGGGCGCGGGCGCAACCACCGGCGTCGTGACGACCGGCGCGGGCGCGTAGTAGTAGGTCGGCGCAGAGACGCTGCGCACGAGCGAACCCGCGAAGAGCCCCGCCGCGAAGCCGCCCAGCCCCCAGCCCCAGCCATGGCGCCATCCCCCGCCGTGATGCCAGCCACCATGCGGCCCGCCGTGCGGACCCCGCGCAAACGCGGCCGTGCAGGCCAGCGCCGCCAACGTGACAATCATGATTTTCTTCATGTCTGTTTTCCTTTCCTTGCTTTTTTCCTAACGTCTGACTTTAACTTTTAACGGCGCGTCCTCGGCCGCGTCGAAAGGTCGCCTGCGGCGCGGGCGTGAGCGGCACCCGGCGCAGGCGCGCGCCCGGGACCATCTTCGCCGCATCGCCCTCCACCAGCTGGGCGTAGCTGAGCTTCGCGGTCACGCGCACGATCTGCACCGTGCCCACGGCGTTCTCGATCACGTCGATGACCTCGCCCGTGCGTGAGTCCTTCACCTCTTCGCCCTGCGTGAACACGGTGAGGCATTCGCCGACGCGAAGCGACTTGCCGCCTTCGCCGATCACGAACTGGCCACCCGCCGTGCGCCCCACGATCTCGAACGGCAGGATGTTCGCCATGAGGCCATCCGAGATCGAGCACGCGGCCGCCTCGGTGGTCGCCGACACGAACGCGGCCAGGTCGCGCGCCGCGAAGGCGGCGGCGTCGAGCTTCACCGCGTCCGCCCACTTGAGCTGGCCCGTGGGCGCGAGCAGCACGCGGTAGGCGATTTCGGCGAAGATCGCGTTCGCCGGCGCCAGCGCCCGCCCCGTGTCGGGATTCACGGCGGGCGGCTGCACGTTGTTGAAGCGCACTTCGCCGACGAGCAGATAGTCCGTGCCCAGGCGCTGCGCGAGGCGCGTGACGTTGGCGGGCGCGGCGTTCGCGTCGGAGAGGCACGCGAGCTCGGCGGTGACGGCGGCGTCGAATTTCCGGTCGAGCATCGTGAACTTGCGCGTCTGCGCGAGGCATGCGTTGAGTTTCTCCGCCATCAGCGCGCACCAGTCCGCCGTCTTCGCCGTCTGCCCATACCACGTGTAGGTTTCCGACGCGGTGCGGAACGACGAGACGGCCATGCGCCGCAGGTTCGCGGGGGTGCGGCGATTCATCGTCTGGCCGTTCACCGGAGTGGACGACGAGGCGACGTCGTTGATCACCTGCGAACGCGGCACCGCGCCGACCGCCCACACCTGAACGTCCGCCGCCACAGCGCCCAGCGCGATCAATCCGATTCTGACGATTCCGTTCATGTCGTTCGTTGTTCTTTTCCCGATGAAGGTTTCACGTTGCAATGAGGTGTTAGGCAAACTCACCGCACCATTCTGACAGGAAAAATTTGCGGCACGTTCAGCCGCGGAAAACGAAGAAGACGGCGGCGACGATGCACACCGCCGCCGCCGCGTAGTTCCAGGAGACGCCCTGCTTCATCACCACGACCGAAAACGGCACGAAGACGAGAAGCGAGACCGCCTCCTGGATGATCTTGAGCTGTTCGAGCGTCATGGTCTTCGCGCCGATGCGGTTGGCCGGCACGGCCACGCAGTATTCCAGCAGCGCGATCGCCCACGACGACAGCACCGCGACCCAGATCGGCGCGGCGCCCAGCGTGCGCAGATGCCCGTACCACGCATAGAGCATGATGAGGTTCGAGACGACCAGCATCCCGACCGTGAGCCAGTTGATGTGCGACATCGCGACGAGGGAGCCTCCGCCGATCCGGGGATCTTAGTAGTTTTCCGCCGCGAGCTGGAAGTAGGCCCGCGGATGGGCGCAGACGGGGCAGGCGGCCGGCGCCTTCTCGCCCTCGAAGATCGCGCCGCAGTTGCGGCACTGCCAGCGGTTCGGGCCGATGCGTTCCCACACCTCGCCCTTCTCGATGTTCTGCGCGAGCTTGCGGTAGCGCGCCTCGTGGTGCGCCTCGATCTCGGCAACCTGGCGGAAGCGCTGCGCGATGGCCGTGAAGCCCTCGGCGTCGGCCTCCTCGGCCATCTTCTTGTACATCTCCGTCCACTCGTAGTTCTCGCCCGCCGCGGCGGCGAGCAGGTTCTCGGGCGTGGAGCCGATGCCGGAGAGCGCCTTGAGCCAGAGCTTGGCGTGCTCCTTTTCGTTCAAAGCCGTTTCCTGGAAGATGGCCGCGATCTGCTCGTAGCCGTCCTTCTTCGCCTGCGAGGCGAAGTAGTCGTACTTGTTGCGCGCCTGGGACTCGCCTGCAAAGGCCGCCCAGAGGTTCTTTTCCGTCTTGGATCCCTTGAGTTCCATGGTGTTGTGTACTCCTGGTTTGTGTTGACTGCGGTCCTGGAACACCCAGGACACGGCGCACAGTATACCAAAATTCCCTAAACACGGAAGGCGCCACAGCATACGCTGCGGCGCCTTCGTCAGGCATATCAGCCGAGAGGGCTTAGAATTCCTGCGAACGACGGCGGGAACGCGCCCGGATGCGCGCGCGCGCGGATTTCTTGCGCGCCTTCACGCAGGGCTTCTCGAAATACCGCTGGTCACGCAGCGTCTTGATGATCCCCTCCTTGTCGAGGATCTTCTTGAGCCGCTTGAGACCGCGCTCGACGGTTTCGCCCTTTTTCAGCTTCAACTGAATCGACATGCCTGTTTCACCTTCCTTTCGTGTTTATCCGAACCTTACGGGGCTTCGGAACGGGGAGATAGTTTATCACTTCTTCCGCGCTCATGCAAGGGAAATCGCGGCGCGGGTCAGCGCGGCGGCCCTGCGTCGTCACCGCAGATCGTCCGTGCCCGTCTGCGTCTTGCCGAAGAGGGGCACGATGAGACGTTCGGTACGCGAGCCGAGGTCGAACCCGGCAAGCGTGCCGGCGCTGACGGTGCAGGTGAGGTAGA
>CAVEDG010000007.1:0-15408 GCA_963614205.1 bacterium
CGGCCGCACGCGGCGCGTGGGCGTGGCGTGGGCGGGATCTTCAGGCCAGTAGTGCTTGGGGTAGCGGCCGCGCATTTCCTTGCGCACGAGCGCGTAGGACGACTGCCAGAAGCCGGCGAGATCCTTCGTGACCTGCACCGGCCGCTGCGCCGGCGAGAGCAGATGCATCACCACGGGCACGCGCCCGCCCGCGAGGCGCGGCGTCTCGCCCATGCCGAAGCACTCCTGCAGCCGCACCGCCACGAAGGGCTCCGCCTCCTCGTAGTGGATCGTCATCATCGACCCGGTGGGCACTTCCATCTTCATGGGCGCAAGGCGGTCGAGTTCGCGCCGGTCGTGGCCGGCCTCCATCAGCGCCACGTCGAACACCGCCGCGAGATCGAGCCGCGCGAGGTGGGTCCAGCGGCCCATCCCCGTGGTGAACCCCGCGAACCAGTCCTCGAGATGCGCCGCGAGCGCGGCGTCGGAGACGTCGGGCCACGTGTCGCCGAGCGCGCGGTGCAGGAAGCCAATGCGCGCCTGCAGCTGGCGCAGCCCCGGCGTCCAGCACGGCAGATTCGCCACGCCCTTCTGGCGAATGCCCGCGAAGAGCGCGCGCTGCACGGCCTCCGCGTCGGGCCTGGGCTGGCCGCCCTCGGCGAGCGTCATGCGGCCGAGCCGGCGCACGCGCACGGCGCGCACGGCCTCCGCGCGGCGGTCCCACTCGGTCACGGTCTCCTCGACGATGCGGTCCGCGAAAATCGTCTCGATGGCCTCTTCGGTGATCGCGGCGGCGAGATGCACCTTCGCGTCGCCGCCGCGGTCGTCGAGCGCGCACAGCACGAGGAACGGCGCCGCCGCCAGCACTTCCGTGCGCGCGAGGCACGCGCCGCGGCCGCCCGTGAGCTGGAACGTGCCGTCGCCGCGGTTGCGCGCGATGCGGTCGGGAAAGGCGTAGGCGAGCACGTCGGGATCCGGCGGCCGCGCGTCGCGCGCCCAGCCCCAGCGGCGCGCGAGCTCGAGCATGCGCGACGTGGGGCGCACGCGCGCGATGTCCGTCTCGCGCGTCTTCACGCCCTCCTCGAGGATCGCGGCCCAGTAGGCGGCGCCGCGGTCGACGAGCATCATGTTCGCAAGGCGCGGATGCGCGGCGATCTGCGCCATGCGCCGCCCGCGCGCCGTGAGACGGTTGTCGCCGTCGAGCGCGCCGAGCAGACGCAGCAGCGCGCGCGCCCGCTCCCAGTTGGCCTCCGGCGGCGGCGTGAGCCACGGCAGGCCGTCCACCGCCGTGGTGCCCCACGTGGCGGCGGTGAGCACGGTGGGCGCAAGGTCGGCGTCGAGGATCTCGGGGCGCATCGCCGGCTGCAGCAGGCGATCCTGCGCCTCCGTCCAGAGCCGCAGGCACATGCCGGCCTGCACGCGCCCCGCGCGGCCGCGGCGCTGGTCGGCGCGGTCGCGCGTGAGACGCAGCGTCTCAAGCCGGCTCATGCCGGAGCTCGGCGAAAAGCGGCTCACGCGCATGAGGCCGGAGTCGATCACCGTGGTCACGCCCTCGATCGTGAGCGACGTCTCCGCGATGGACGTGGCGAGCACGACCTTGCGCTCGCCCGGCGTCGTCCGAATGGCGAGATCCTGCTCCTCGCGCGGCAGCGCGCCGTAGAGCGGCCGCACCACGGCGCCGAGCGGCCCCGCGTCGCGCAGCTCCTCCTGGCAGCGGCGGATCTCCCCTTCGCCCGGCAGAAAGCACAGCACGTCGCCGCCGGGCGCGGCGAGCGCGCGCTTCACCGCGCCCGCCATCTGCGAGGCGATCGGCGCGATGGATTCGATCTGCAGATAGCGCGTCTCCACGGGGAACATCCGCGCCTCGGCCGTGACGATCTCCGCGTCGCCGAGGTGCGCGGCGATCGTCTCCACGTCGAGCGTGGCGGACATCACGAGCAGGCGCAGGTCGTCCCGCAGCGCGCGGCGCACGTCGAGCGCCATGGCGAAGCCGAGGTCGCACGCGAGCGAGCGTTCGTGGAATTCGTCGAAGATCACGAGCCCCACGTCCGCGAGCTCGGGGTCGGAGACGAGACGCTGGGCGAGCAGGCCTTCCGTGACGATTTCGAGGCGCGTGCGCGCGGAGACCCGGCGTTCGAGGCGCACCTGGTAGCCCACGGTCTCGCCGAGCGGCTCGCCCAGGCGGCGCGCGATGTACGCCGCGCAGGTGCGGGCGGCGAGACGGCGCGGCTCGAGCATGAGGATCCGGCGCCCGCGCAGAAACGGCAGGTCGAGCAGCGCGGGCGGCACGCACGTGGTCTTGCCGCTGCCGGGCGGCGCGCGCAGCACGACCGACCGGTTGCGCGCGAGCGCGTCGCGGATCGCCGGAATGACCGTCTCGACGGGAAACATGCGCTTCGTCTACTTGAGCGAGCACGGGCCGTTCACGCAGCCGCCCGGGCACGCCATCACCTCGATGAAGTTCTCGGGCAGCTTGCCCATGCCGTAGACGCGCAGCAGCGCGGCGGTCTTCTTGTCGATGCCGCTGATCTGCTTGGCCTTGAGCGTGAAGCCGGGAATCGTCTTCGTGGCCTCGGCGAGCACGGCCTCCGTCACGCCGCAGCTGCGCGCGAAGTTGCGCGCCGTCACGGCCGCGGGGCGCGGCACGGGCCAGGGCTCGCACGCCATCACGTCGATCTTGCGGCCCGCGAGCAGCGCGCCGAGCTCCTCGAAGGAGAGCACGTAGTCCACGCCCTTCTCCATCGCCTCGCCGCGCTTGGCCACGCACGGGCCGATGAACACGGTCTTCGCCGCGGGATCCTTCTCGCGCGCAAGCTGCTTCGCGTAGACCATCGGGCTGGGCGTAGAGGAGACGTGCGGCAGGAACGCGGGCAGATGCTTGCGCACGAAGTTCACGTAGGCGGGACAGCACGAGGTCGTCATGAGCGCCTTGGGGTCGGCCTCCATGCGCTCCACGAATTCCTTCGTCTCGTGTTCCGTGGTGAGCTCCGCACCGAGCGCGACCTCGAGCACGTCCGAGAAGCCGGCCTTCATGCACGCGGCGAGCAGCTGCTCGATCTTGCCGGGGAACTGGCGGTCCGCCGCCGGCGCGACCATCGCCACGAGATGCTCGCCGCGCTGCATGGCGAGCAGCACTTCGAGCAGCTGCGAGCGCTCCATCACCGCGCTGAACGGACACGCCTCGAAGCACTTGCCGCAGTAGATGCACTTCGCGAAGTCGATCTCCGCCACGCCCTGCTCGTTCTTGTGGATCGCGCCCACGGGGCAGGCGTCCTCGCACGGCACCGTGGTGCGCACGATCGCGTGGTAGGGGCAGGCCGTGATGCACTTGCCGCACTTGATGCACTTGGCGGCGTCGATCACGCTCTGCCCGCGCACGACGGTGATCGCCTTCTTCGGGCACGTGAAGGTGCACGGCCGCGAGAAGCAGCCGCGGCAGTTCGGCGTGGAGACGATCTTCGCGTCCGGGCACGAGCTGCAGGCGCAGCCGCACACGGAGAGCGGCGGGCGGGGCTGCGCGGCCGCGGCGTCGGGCGGCGGCGCGTGCGCGTCGAGCGTGGCGCCCACGCGCGCCACGAGGTCGTCGTAGTAGGTGGCGAGCGGCTTCGTCTCGTCGGTCTCCTCCTCGGGGGCCACGCCGAGCAGCGCCATGAGGCGGTACTTGAGCACGGCGCGGTCGTGGTAGATGCAGCAGCGCGAGGCGAGCTGGTCCTTCGGACGCAGCTTCACGGGGATGTGGTCGAGCTCCGCGCGCAGGGAGCCGTCGTCGAAGGCGCGCACGAGCCGGATGAGCAGCTCGCGCCGCATGTAGATCGCGCCGTTGAGCATTTAGGCGACCTCCTCGCCCAGCAGTTCGCGCAGACGCAGGATCACGGATTCCGGCGACGCCTGGGCGAGCACCTCCGTGCCGTTGATGCGCACGTACGGCGCGCCGCCCAGCTGCTCGTCGTTGCAGAAGTCGAGGCACGGCCGCGCCTCGATCTCCACGCGCCCGCGCAGCTCCTCGGGCAGGTCGTCCGCCAGGTTCACGAGGCGCGAGGCCCCCAGGATGTAGCACGCCGTGCCACAGCAGATTTCAATTTTGATCTTCTCGTCCATTGCGGGTGGTCTCCTTGAAAAACGCGACGACGCGCCCTACGGTGTTCTTTCCCCGCATGGCGCGTCGCAGTCCGCGGTCGATGACCCGCTCACGCGCGAATGAGCGCGAGGAGGTCGTCGCGGTGCGCGGCCATGATCTCGGGCGTCTTGCCTTCGAGGTTGAGGCGCACGAGCGGTTCGGTGTTCGACATGCGCACGTTGCACCACCAGCCTTCCGCGTCCCAGCGATCGACCGACACGCCGTCGAGCTCGAAGAAGTTCGGGTAGCGCTCGCGGATGCGCGCCAGCGAGGCGGCGGCGTCCGCGACCTTCGAGTTGATTTCGCCGCTCTGCGCGTACTTGCGCAGCGGCGCCACGAGCGCGCTCAGCGGCTTCTCCGCGCGCGAGACGATGTTCGCCAGCGCGAAGGTGGCCATGGCGCTCGACTCCGCCGTGGAGTTCGCCTTGAAGTAGTAGTGGCCCGAAAGCTCGCCCGCGAAGATCGCGTCGTTCGCGCGCATCTGCTCCTTGATGAAGGAATGGCCCACGCGCGACATCATCGGGCGGCCGCCCGCGGCGGCGATGACCTCCTGCACGACCTTGGAGGAGCGCAGGTCGTAGAAGCACGCCGCGCCCGGATTCGTCGCAAGCAGATCCTGCGCGATGAGCGCCGTCACGAAGTCCATCGGAATCACCGCGCCCGTCTCGTCGAGGAAGCCCGCGCGGTCGGCGTCGCCGTCGAACGCCACGCCAAAGGCGTACTTGCCCTTGTGCGTGCGGATGAAGTCCTGCAGATCCTGCAGCGTCTCCACGTGCAGCGGGTTGGCGTCGTGGTTCGGGAACGCGCCGTCGTAGTCGGCGTAGAGCGCGTCGTAGGTGAGCGGCGAATTCGCGAAGGCGACGCTCTCGGCAATGCCCATGCCGTTCGCGAAGTCCATGGCCACGTGCAGCGGCCTTGCGAGATTCTGGAAGGAGGCGACGTGCGCCGCGTAGTCCTGCGCCACGTCCACGTGCGTGATTTCGCCCACGCCGGTCGGCGGCTCGTTGAGGAAGTCGTTCTCCTGCACGAGGCGCTCGATGTCCTTGATGCCCGTGGCTCCGGAAATCGGCACCGCGTTGGCGCGGCACAGCTTGCAGCCGTTCCACTCCTTCGTGTTGTGCGAAGCCGTGATCATCACGCTGCCGTCCGCCTGGAAGTGCGTGTTGGCGAAGTAGCTCATCGGCGTGGAGGCGAGGCCGATGTCGATCACGTTCACGCCCTCGTCCACGAGGCCCTTTGAGAAGGCGTCGAAGAGCGGCTTCGAGTGCACGCGGCAGTCCCGCGCGACCACGACCTTGCCGGGCCGGATGAACCGCGCATAGGCGCGCGCGATCTGGTAGAAGATATCCTGCGTCAGATCCTGACCGTAGATACCGCGGATGTCGTAGGCTTTGAAAATAGACATTGCAAATCCTTTTCAGGGGGTTCGGGGGGCGCTGGCGCCCCCCGTCCGTTCGGATCGCGCACCACTCGCTTACTTCGCAGGCGCCGGCTTCGGCGCTTCCGCCGACTTGGCGGGCGCAGCCTCGGTCGCCGGCTTCGCGGGTGCCGCCGCCGGCGCCGCCTCAGGCGCGGGCGCGGGCACGGCGTTCGGGTCGAGCTGCAGCGGAGCCGGCATCGTCGCCTGCTGCTGCTGTTCGGCCGCCATCACGGATCCGGCGTGCGGATCGCTCTTGGAGGTCAGGCGCGCGAGGAGCAGCGTGTTCGCGAGGAAGATCGCGCCCAGCCACGCCGTCACCTTGATGAGCACGTTGCCGGCGTTGGCGCCGAACACCGCTTCGCCCATGCCGCCGGCAAGGCCGCCCAGACCGCCTTCCTTCGGCTTCTGCAGCATCACGACAAGCGCGAGCAGCAGGCACGCGAACACTTCAACCACGTAGAGGAATCCAATCAGGATGCTCATGTCACTTCTCTCTGTCTCTTCTGTTTCGTCGAAAAACGGTCTCGCGCGAATCGCCCACTCAGGGATCCACGAACGTCAGCTTCAGCGTCTCGAAGTCGATCTTGCGGTAGTAGCAGTTGCGCGGCGCGCCCGCCTGGTTCTTCGTGTGGCAGATGCCGCCGCGGCACGGACGCACAATGTACAGCAGCGAGTTCTGCTCGCAGTTCACGTACGCCTCCAGCAGATCGAACGTCTCGCCGCTCGTCTCGCCCTTGAACCACAACTTGTTGCGGCTCGTGGACCACAGGATGAGCTTCCGCTTCGCGAAGGACTCCTTCATCGCGTACTCGTTCGTGTACGCCACGAGGATGACCTCCTTCGTGTCGGCATTCTGCACTGCGACCGGAATGACGCCCGGATCGCACGCGGCCGTGCCGGCTGCGCGCGTTTCGGCGACCTGGCGGCCAACCTTCTCAAGCTTCGTGAAGTCGAGCGTGAGTTCGCAAGATTCTTCTAACTGTCCCATAAGAGTTGTCTATTATACCATATCTGCGGCGCGACGCAAGCGGGCAACGGTTTTTTCCCGCCCGAGCAGCGCGCACGTCTCGAAAAGCCCGATGCCTTCGCCGCGTCCGGTCACGGCCACGCGGATGGGATGCACCCACGGTCCCATGCCCTGGCCCTGCGAAAGCGCCTTCACCATTTCCTCGCCGGCGGCGGCCGTGAACGGCTCAAGCGCGGCAAAGCGGTCGGCGAGGTCGAGCAGCAGCGCCTTCACGCCGTCCTTCCTAAGCCGCTTTTCAACGGCCTTCTCGTCGAACGGGTAGTCGTCGGTGAAGAAGTAGGCGCAGTTGCCGGGGATGTCGCTCCAGAACTTCGTGCGCACCTGCAGCTGGTCGACGAGCAGGTCGAGGTCGAAGCCGGCGGGGATCGTGAGCCCGGCGGCGGCCGTGCGCGCCAGCAGCTCGGCGCGGTAGGTCTCCTTCGGCGCGCGGCGGATGTATTCGCCGTTCATCCACTGCAGCTTCTTGATGTCGAACTTCGCGGGCGTGACGTGCACCTTCTCGATGTCGAAGAGCGCGATCATCTCCTCGCGCGTGAGCACTTCGCGCTCGTCGCCCGGGTTCCAGCCGAGCAGCAGCAGGTAGTTGAAGAGCGCCTCGGGCAGGTAGCCGTTCTCGCGGAACTCGCCCACGAACGCCGCGCCGTCGCGCTTCGAGTACGGCTTGCCCTGCGCGTTGACGATCATCGAGAGGTGGCCGTAGCGCGGCGGCTTCGCGCCAAGCGCCTTGAAGATCTCGAGGTGCTTGAAGGTGTTCTCCACGTGGTCGTCGCCGCGGATGACGTGCGTGATGCCCTGGTCGATGTCGTCCACCACGTTCGCGAGGTGGAAGATGGGCGAGCCGTCGGAGCGCACGATCGCGAAGTCCTGCACGTCCTCGGCCTTCTTCTCAAGGTGGCCCTTCACGAGGTCGTCGAACGCGAGCACGCCCTCCTTGGGCATGCGGAACATGATCACGGTGCCCGTCTTGCCGTCGCGGCTCGTGCGCGTGCACTCGTAGGCGTGGCCGCTGGCGAGCAGCTGCTTCACGCAGTCGAGGTGCCGCGCAAGGTTCTTCGTCTGGTACACGGCCGGCTCGTCGTAGTCGAGCCCCAGCCACTCCATGCACTCCAGCAGCGCCCGAATGGCCTCGGGCGTGGAACGCTCGAGATCCGTGTCCTCCACGCGCAGCAGGAACTTGCCGCCCGTATGCCGGGCGTAGAGCCAGTTGTAGATGGCGGCACGGATGTTGCCGATATGGACCTTTCCCGTCGGCGACGGGGCGAAACGCACGCGAATATCTGATGACATAGCGGCAAATAGTATACCACAATCGCAGATGGCGATCTGACCTTGCCGACACTGCCTGAACATTGAGACCGGCAACGAGGAAGCGTCAATACGACCGGCCTTCGCGGTGGGCGAGCGCGTTTTCGAGCGCGCGCCGGAGCACGCGCGCGCCGCCGGGCGTGGGATAGTCGCCCGTGAAGTACCAGTCGCCGCGCGCCGCGGGGCAGGCGCGGTGCAGCGCCTCCACCGTCTGGAACACGACGTCGACCTTCGCCTTCATGCCGTCCGGCGTGATGAGGCGCGCGACTTCGGCCGCCAGCGCCGCCGGCGGGACCTTCTCCGCGAGCGCGCGAAGATCCGTCTCGGGCGTGAGCGTTTCCGCGCCGGCCAGGTTCACGAGCGCGCGGAAGGCCACGAGCTCGCCCAGGGTCGACATGTCGATGCCGTAGCAGTCGGGGAAGAGGATGGGCGGCGCGGACGACGCCACGATGATGCGCTTCGGGCCGAGGCGGTCGAGCATGGGCAGGATCGCGCGCTTCATCGTGTTGCCGCGCACGATGGAGTCGTCCAGCACCACGAGCGTGTCCGCGCCGGGCGTGATGAGGCCGTAGGTGACGTCGTAGACGTGCTGGTAGAACTCGCGGCGCGCGGCCGCGTCGGCGATGAAGGTGCGGAACTTCGCGTCCTTCACGGCGATCTGGCCGAAGCGCACGGGCCGCCCTTCCGCGAGGCCCTCCGTCCAGAGCGCCTGCAGCAGACCGTGGAACGCGACCTGCGCCGAGTTCGGGATGTAGCTGAAGAAGGTGTGGTCGAGGTCATAGTGCACCGCATCGAGCAGCGGACGGGCGAGCGCGGCGCCGAGCGCCTTGCGTTCGCGGTGGATCTCCGCGTCGTTCGCGCGCGAAAAGTAGATGCGCTCGAACACGCAGGCGCGCGGCTCCGCCGCCGCAAGCACGCGCTCGCGCGAGACGGCGCCCGCGGGCGAGACGAGCAGCGCCACGCCGGGCTCGAGCGCCGCCACGTCCGCCGTGCCGCAGTTGAACGCGGCCTGGATCGCGGGCCGCTCCGAGGCGACCACCGCCACGTCGTCGTTCACGTAGCAGAAACCGGGACGGATTCCGTGCGCGTCGCGGATCGCGAAGCTCCATCCGTCGCCCGTCATGCCGCACAGCGTGAACGCGCCGTCGAGCTTCGGCAGCAGCCGGCGCAGCGCCTCCACGAGAATGCGCCCGCGATCGGTCTCCTCGCCCTCCATCTCGACCTTGAGCATCGTCGAGGCCAGCCACTCGCAGATCAGGTAGCCGTCCGCCTCGCTCTCGGGGAACTTGCCCATGCGCACGTAGGCGTCGAAGAGCTCGCGCGTGTTCGTGAGGTTGAAATTGCCCGCGAGGAACAGCGTGCGCGAAAGGCGCGCGGCGCGGTGGACGAACGGGTGGCAGAAGCCCACGTCGCCCTTGCCGTACGTGGCGTAGCGCAGATGGCCGAGGAAGATGCGCTCGTCCGGCAGTCTGCGCCGGCGGGCGATCTGGCCGAGCACGTCGGCGAGCGGAGCGGCGCCCGCCGACTTGAGTTCGTTGAACGCGGGTCGCCCCGCCTCCGGCTGCGCCGAAAGCGTGACGACGCCCGCGCCGTCCTGGCCGCGGTTGTGCTGCTTTTCCAGGAGAAGCGAGAGCTTCGTCGCGCCGTCCGCGGCGCCCTTCGTCCGCAGGACGAGGAGCGCCACGGCACATTCGTGCTTGATTGCGTCGGACATGGCCGCGTCGAGTCCGTTCCGTGCCTAGTAGAGGAACAGCATCGTGCGGTACTTCGGCAGCGGCCAGCGCGCGTCGCTCACGACCGTCTCGAGACCGTCGGCCGCCGCGCGCAGCCTGCCCATGGCGGCGAGCACGTCGGCAGGAGCCTTGGCCTCCACGGCCGCCTCGAGGGCCTTGATGTTCGCCTGCAGGGCGACGAGGCCCTTGCCGAGCGTGACCGTCTCCTCGTGCAGCGCGTCGATCGCGTCCTTCACGTTGCTCGCGTCCGTCTCGTTGTAGGCCTTGAGGGCCTCGAGGTACTCGGCGCGCACGGCGGGCAGGATCTGCGTGCGGGCGATGTCGAGCGCGGTGTTGCCCTCGATCTCGACCTTCGTGGCGTAGTCCTCCATGGCCACGTCGTAGCGCGACTCCATCTCGCGGGCGGTGAACACGCCGGCCTTCTCGAAGACCTCGATGTTCTCCTTGCGCGTGAAGGCCTTGAGGGCCTCCGGCGTGGTCGGCGCGTTGGGCAGACCGCGCCTGGCGGCCTCCGCCAGCCAGCCGGCCGTGTAGCCGTCGCCGTTGAAGATGATGCGCTTGTGCGTCTTCACGATGTCCTGCAGGATCGCCTGCAGCGTGTCGTGGAACGCGGCCGTGTGCTTGCCGGGTTCGTTCTTGCCCACCACGTCGGCCGCCTCGAGGGCGCACGCGATGCGCTCCATCGCCTCGGCCACGACCGTGTTGAGGATCGTGTTCGGCAGGGCGCACGAGACGGACGACCCGGGCGCGCGGAACTCGAACTTGTTGCCCGTGAAGGCGAACGGCGACGTGCGGTTGCGGTCCGTCGCGTCCTTCGGCAGCGGCGGCAGCGTGGAGACGCCGATGCGCATCGTGCCGCCGTGCTTGGAGCTCTTCGGCACGCCCTTCTCGAGCTGCGCCACCACGTCGGCGAGCTGGTCGCCCAGGTAGATCGAGATCACGGCGGGCGGCGCCTCGTTCGCGCCGAGGCGGTGGTCGTTTCCGGCGGCCGCCACGCCCGCGCGCAGCAGGTCCGCGTGCTTGTCCACGGCCTCGATCACCGCGCACAGCGTCGTGAGGAAGATCGCGTTCTGGTGCGGGTCGTTGCCGGGGTTGAGCAGGTTCACGCCGCCGTAGGCCACGGACCAGTTGTTGTGCTTGCCGCTGCCGTTCACGCCCGCGAACGGCTTCTCGTGCAGCAGGCACACGAGCCCGTTGCGCTCGGCCACCTGGCGCAGCACCTCCATCACGAGCATGTTGTGGTCGCAGGCGAGGTTGAGCTCCTCGAACATCGGCGCGAGCTCGAACTGCGCCGGCGCGACCTCGTTGTGGCGCGTCTTCGCCGGAATGCCCAGACGCCACAGTTCGCGCTCGACCTCGTTCATGAAGTTGAGGATGCGCGTCCGGATCGTGCCGAAGTAGTGGTCCTCGAGCTGCTGTCCCTTCGGGCTCGGCGCGCCGAACAGCGTGCGGCCCGTCAGCACGAGGTCGGGGCGCTGCTCGTAGTACGTCTTGTCCACGAGGAAGTATTCCTGCTCCGGCCCGAGCGTGATCGTCACGCGCTCGTCGCCCTTGCCGAAGCACTTCATCAGGTGCTTCGTGGCGGCGGAGAGCGTCTGCATCGAGCGCAGCAGCGGCGTCTTCTGGTCGAGCGCCTCGCCCGTGTACGCGCAGAACGCCGTCGGGATGCACAGCGTGGCGCCGTTCGCGTGGCGCTTGACGAAGGCCGGCGAGGTCGGATCCCACGCCGTGTAGCCACGCGCCTCGAACGTGGAGCGAATGCCGCCCGAGGGGAAGCTCGACGCATCCGGCTCGCCCACGATCAGGTTCTTGCCCGAGAAGGAGAGGATCGGCTCGCCGTCCTTCAGCTCCAGGAAGGCGTCGTGCTTCTCGGCCGTGGAGCCGGTCAGCGGCAGGAACCAGTGCGTGTAGTGCGTGGCGCCGCGGTCGAGCGCCCACTGCTTCATGCCATGCGCGACTTCGCCCGCGATCGACGGATCGAGCGGCGTGGCGCCCCGGATGGTCGAAAGCAGCTTCTTCGCCGTCTCTTTCGACAGATACTTCTCGATGGCCTCGGCGCCGAACACGTCGGCTCCGAAATCAGTTGCCTTGCGCGTTTCTTCGTTCATGGTTGGTGTTCCTTTTTTGAACGCCAACCCAATTAGCAACTCGTGTGCCAAGTCGCGGAAACACCGAACTCACGCGCGCCGCCGCCACCGAAAGCCCCACCCCAAATACACAAACTGTAATCCGCTACCGCCGGGCGTTACAGAACGAAGTTGACGATGCGCGAAGAAGCGGGTCCGTGTGCGACAATCTTCACCTCACACTCCCGATTACGGGATAAGCCGGCTTGCGCCACCAGGCGAGATACTCGATGTTGCCCTTCTCGCGGCCGCGGATGGGCGATTCGGTCACGCCGAGCAGGTCAAGGCCAAGCGTCTGCGTGCCGAAGGCGGAAATCTCCTCGACCACGCGCGCGCGCACTACAGGATCGACGACCACGCCGCCCGGCGCCTGGCCGCGCCCCGCCTCGAACTGCGGCTTGATGAGCGAGATGATTTCGCCGCCCGGCAGCAGCACCTCGGCCATCGGCGGCAGAATGAGGCGCAGCGAGATGAAGCTCACGTCCGTGACGGCGCGCGCGGGGCGTTCCGGCAGGTCGGCCGCCGTCATGTTGCGCGCGTTGAAGTTCTCGCGCACCCACACGCGCGGATCCACGCGCAGCTTGTAGGCGAGCTGGTTCGTACCCACGTCCACGGCCATCACGCGCGCGGCGCCGTGCTGCAGCATGCAGTCCGTGAAGCCGCCCGTGGAGCTGCCCACGTCGAGGCACACGAGCCCCTCGACCGTCCAGCCCGGGAAGTGCGCAAACGCGCCCTCGAGTTTCTCGCCACCGCGCGAGACGAAGCGCGGCGGCGTGGCGACCTCGAGCGCCGCGTCGTCCGGCACGGCGCGGCCGGCCTTCGTCTCCACGCGTCCCTCCACGCGCACCTGGCCCGCGAGCACGAGCGCCTGCGCGGCCGTGCGCGAGGCGGCGAGCCCGCGCGCGAAGAGCAGCTGGTCAAGTCGAACGCGCACCATGTCAGTTCGCCAGCGGCGTGACCTTGCGGATGTCCTCGGCGCGGAACGTCTGCTGCACGCCCGGCGCGATTTCGAGCGTGACGTTGCCGAGGAAGTCCTTCTCCACGAGCACGCCGCGATGCACGCCGCGCCCCGTCTCGATCTCGGTGTCCGCCTGGAACACGCGCGAAAGGCGCACGAAGAGCCGCCCCGTCTCCTTCGCCGTCACGACCACGCGGCGCGAGGCGTCCTGGAAGCCGTCGAGATGCACCTGCACGGCGTGCTCGCCGGCGGGAAGCCCCTCCACTGCGAGGATCTGCGACCGCGCGGCGTCGCCGCCGGGGCTGCGCGTGGTGCCCACGGCCTTGCCGTCGAGCAGGATCTTCGCGCCCGGCGGCGAGGTGGTGATCTCCAGGCGGCCGAGCACGCTTTCGAGGCGGAACTCCTCCGTCTTCGCCTCGCCGTTCGCAAGGCGCACGGTGCGCGTGACGGGCGCGTGCCCCGCGAGCTCGAGGCGCACCACGTGGTCGCCGGCCCGCAGCCCGGTCGCCGAGGTCGGCGTCTTGCCCTGGTAGGCGTCGTCCACGAACACCTTCGCCTGCTCGGGCGTGGAGACGAGGGTGAGCTTCGCGGGCAGGCCCTTGAGCTGCACGGCGAGCGTCTGTTCGTCGCCGGGCGCGAGGCGCAGTTCGCGCGTCTCCTCCCGATAGCCCGCCAGGCGGAAGACGATGGTCGCGACGCCCTTCGGCACATGCGTGAGGCGCACCGGCGTGCGGCCGCGCTCCACGCCGTTGACGAGCACGGTCGCGCCCGCCGGCTCCGTGGCGCACGCGACCACGCCCGAGTCGAGCGCAAGCGTCTCCTCGCGCACGAGCGGCTGCCGCCCCTCGGCCGTGACGTCGATGCGCTTCGTCTGGTAGCCCGTGCACACGAGGTCGAGCGCATGGCGGCGACCGGCCGCGAGCGACGTGATGAGCAGCGGCGTGGCGCCAAGCGACACGCCGTTGCAGCGCACGTCCGCGCCCGCCGGCGTGGTCTTCACGAGCAGGAGCGCCTTCTCCGCGTCGAGCGCGTAGCTCTTCTGCGCGTAGCCGCCGGACTCAAGCGTGACGAAGTCGTAGGCGGGCGCATGGTTGGGCGCCGTGACGGCGATGAAGTGCGCGCCCGGCGCCAGGTCGAACAGCGAGCACGGCGCCGCGCCGCGCGCCTGGCCATCCACCGCCACGAGCGCGCCGGCGGGCTGCGCGGCGATGTCGAGCCGGCTGGGCGCCTGCGCGCCGAACAGCAGCCCGCACGCAAGCGCGCACAGCCCGAGGACGCGCGCCCTCGTCGAACCTTTCTCCGTTCTTCTCATTTCAGGCCTCCCTTCTTGAGCCGCGCCTCCACGTCGAGCAGCTTCGCGGCCGCCTCCGCATGACGCGCGTCCTTCGCGTCCGGAATCAGTTCGCACAGCACGCGCAGTTCGCGCTGCGCCGCGGCCCAGTCGCCGAGGTTGATCGCGCGGTCGGCGAGGAAGCGCTGGTCGCGGTAGCGCTTCTCGAGCTCGGTCGCCACCTCGTCGCGCCGCGCCACAAGCGCACCGTACGTCGCCGGCTTCGGCTCCACGGTCTCCAGGTAGAACACGGCCTCGCGGTAGGCGGCGAGCGCGGCGGCGAGATTGCCGAACTGCACGTCGCGCTCGCTCCACTTCGCATCGCCCGCGCGCCGGCTCTCGGCGCTGAGCGCCAGCAGCTTCTCGGTCGAGTACTGGATCGCCCAGATGCCGAGCTCGTTCTTCGAGAAGGTCTCCAGACGCTCCCGCACGGCGCGGAAGGCCGCCGGTTCCTGCGTGTTCTCGATCGACGTCGCGAAGAGGCGCGTGCCGCGCGCCACGGTCAGCGAAAAGCTCGTGAGCGCACCCGCCTCGCGCGGCACGCCCGTGTAGGCGCGGTCGAGCGCGTAGAGTTCCGGCGCGGCGAGAATCGCCTCCAGCTCGGCGCGCGCCGCGTCGGACAGCGTCGCGGACTTCCGCACGTGCCGGTTCTCCTTCGGCACGTCGTCGATCTCCACGGCGAGCGTACCCGCCGCGCCGTCGAACGCGAGCGCGTAGCGGTAGATGCCCGCGCGCGTGGCCTCCACCTTCTCAAAGCGCAGCACACGCAGCGCGGGCGCGTCGTCCTTCACCACGCGCACGGGCGCCGCAGGTTCTGCATCGCCGCCACCGCCACCCATGAGGATGAGCGCGGCCGCGCCCGCCACGGCGAGCGCCGCCACCAGCCAGAGCACGAACCGGCGCGGCGAGGCCGGCGACGCCGCGTCGGCCTCCTCCGTCTTCGCGCCCAGCCCGAGGTCGAGCGCGGACGTCTCGGGCGCGTCCTGCCCTTCCTCCACGAGCATGAGCATTGTGTCGCCCGCCGTCACCACGTCGCCAACCTTGATGGGCGCCGATTCGGCCCCCAGCGTCGTGCCGTTCACGAGCGTGCCGTTCGCGCTCGCGAGGTCGGTGAGCCACACGGTGTGGTCGTCCCGCACCTCGAAGAGGCACTGGTGGCGCGAGAGCGCGGGATCGGGAATCGCGATTTCGCAGGCCGAGGCGCGCCCGAGGCGCAGACTGCCCGCGCCAATGGGGAAGCGCCGCCCTTTGAGCGGCCCGGTCGTGATGAGGATGTCGAATGCCATGTCGGAGGTTAAAAGTTAAAGGTTAAAAGTTAAAAGTTAGAAGTTAGAAGTTAGAAGTTAGAAGTTGAAAATGAAAAGTTAAAGGTTAAAGGTTAAAAAATGGGAGCGGAAAGTTAAAGGTCAACGG
>CAVEDG010000008.1:0-15223 GCA_963614205.1 bacterium
CCCTCGACGATTGACTCCCATCGTTCTCTCCGTCACGCACCCAGCACCACGCACCACGCATTCAGTACCACGCACCCAGCACGACGCACCACGTACCACGTACCACGCACTAAGCACTAAGCACTAAGCACTAAGCACTCAGCACTCAGCACTCTATGTTCACACGTCGTTCACTCCTGGCTTCCCTCGGTGGTCTCGTCGCCACCTCCGTCCTCCCCACGTGGGGCGAGGACGCTCCCTCCGTGTTTCCCGCACGTGGGAAATTCGAGCGCCTTGTGCTTGCCTACCAGCATGTCCACATCGGCCTTGAAAGACCGTTTTCCGTGCTGCACATCTCCGACACGCACCTCACGGCCGCCTATGCGGATGAGCCGGAGGAGAAGCAGAAACTGCACAAACTGCGCACGCGGACCTTCGGCGGTCGTCAGGAGGAGGCGCTGCGCGATTCGCTTGACTGGGCGAAGAAGAACGTGGACTACGTGATCCACACGGGCGATCTCATCGACTGGCAGAGCCGGGCGAACTTCGACCTCGTGAAGAAGTACTTCGGCGGGGCGATGACCGGCGCGCTGGGCAACCACGAGTTTTCGCCGAGCATGTGGCTGAGCAAGCGGAAGGAGGAGCCGAGCGAGGCGTACAAGGAACCGTCGCGCGCCGCGCTCGCCGCCGCGTATCCCTTCGACATCGAGCTGCAGTCCACTATCGTCAACGGCGTGAACTTCGTCACGCTCGACGACGTCTACGGCTACGTCACGGCGCGTCAGGTGGCGCGGTTCGCGGCCGAAGTGAAGAAGGGGCTGCCGATCGTGCTGTGCATGCACGTGCCGTTCGTCACGCCGGAACTCTGGCGCGCGGACGTGAAGTTCTGGCACGCGGAACGCAAGTACGCCTCCGCCACGCTGGCGAATCCGGGCGGCGACTACGCGCGGCAGCAGATTGACGTCGTCACGCGCGACTTCATCGCCGCCCTGCGCCGCGAGCCGCTTCTGAAGGCCATTCTGGCGGGGCACATGCACATCACCGTGCAGGAACGCTTCTCGCCCACCGCGGTGCAGTACGTCGTGGGCGGCAACTTCATGTTCCACGGCCAGGAAGTGCTCTTCACGTGAGCCTCCGCGGCGCCCGCATGAAAAAAATGCGCCGCGCCGCATTTCGCGCTTGCATTTTGCCGCCAGATTGTGTATTCTATTTGCCGTTTTCCCAGTGGAGGGATGGCCGAGTGGCTGAAGGCAACGGTTTGCTAAATCGTCATACGGTTTAATCACCGTATCGGGGGTTCAAATCCCCCTCCCTCCGCCAATCAATCCCCCATTTACCCATCAAGATCGTTCGGATCGACGTCGAACACCGCGCGCACCGTCTCGGGCGTGAGGACGGCGGCGGGAACGCCCTGGGCGACGAGGCGGCCTTCGCGGAAGGCGTAGAGGCGCTCCGCCCGACGGCGCGCGGCGTGGAGGTCGTGAAGCGACATCACCACCGTGACGCCGCGTTCCGCGCGCAGCCGCGCGAGAATCGCGAAGAGGCGCACCTGCACGGCGGGGTCGAGGAACGTGGTGGGCTCGTCGAGCAGCACGAGTTCCGCGCCCTGCGCGACGATCTGCGCGAGCCGCGCCAGCTGGCGCTGGCCGGAGGAGAGTTCGCCGAGCGGACGCGCCGCGAGCGCGGTCAGGCCGCACCAGTCGAGCGCCTCGCGCACGGCCGCGCGATCGGTCGCCGACGGCTGCGCGAAAAAGGAAATCCACGGATAGCGGCCGCAGAGCACGTAGTCGCCCACGGTCATGTCCGCCGGCAGCGCGGCTTCCTGCAGGAGCAGTCCCACGCGGCGGCGGTCGGGCCGGCGCGGGCCGAGCAGACCCGCGAGCACGCGCAGCAGCGTCGTCTTGCCGGAGCCGTTCGGCCCCACGAGCACGTGGCAGAGCCCCGCCTCGAACGCAAGCGACACGTCGTCGAGCGCCGGCTGCGCCGCGCCCGGATACGTGAAGGTCAGATGCTCCAGCCGCGCCGCCTCACGCATCGCGCCCTCCGATCGCGAAACGCCGCCGACCCGTCCTGAGCAGCACGAGGAAGAACACGCCGCCCAGCACGCCCGTGACCACGCCCACCGGCAGCTGCATCGGCCGCGCCAGCAGCCGCGCCACGCCGTCCGAGACGACGAGCAGCGCGGGGCCCGCCACCACGCAGGCCGCGAGCAGGCGGCGGTGGTTCGGCCCCGTGAACACGCGCGCCACGTGCGGCACCACGAGTCCCACGAAGCCCACGAGCCCCGCCACGGAAACGGCGCTCGCGCTCGCCAGCGCCGCCAACAACGCGAGCACGAAGCGCAGGCGGTTCACCGGCACGCCGAGCGCGCGCGCGCCGTCTTCGCCGAGCAGCAGCATGTCGAGATGGCGCGCGAGCACGAACATGCCGCCAATCGCCGCGACCGCCCACGGCAGCGCGCGCCGCGCGTCGCCCCAGCCCACGCCCACGAGCGAGCCCGTGAGCCACGAGAGCGCGGTCTGCGCCATGTGCAAATCGTCGAAGAGGAACACGAGGGCCGTCTGCACCGCGCCGACCACGGCGCCGAGAATCACGCCCGCGAGCACGAGCCGCACAGGCGTGGCGCCGCCCTTCCACGCGATCGCGTAGACGAGGAAGAACGCCCCGAGAGCGCCGCACATCGCAAGCGGCGGCAGCAGCGGCGTGAGCGCGGGCGCCAGCACGAGCACAAGCATCACCGCGAGCCCCGCGCCCTGGCTCACGCCGAGCAGGTAGGGACTCGCCATCTCGTTGAGCGTGATCGCCTGGAACACGGCGCCTGCGCACGCCAGCGCCGCGCCGACCGCACAGCCGCACACGACGCGCGGCAGACGCAGCGTGCGCACCACGTCCCACGCCGCCGCGTCCCACGCCGAGACGTCGTACGCGCCCGTGAAAAGCTGCAGCGCACAGCCGCCCGCCAGCGCCACGGCGGAGACGAACAGGAAAAGCGGAAAACGGAAACGCCACAGCGCCGCGCGCATCAGAGGTTCTCCCCGGGTTCGGCGTTGAGCGCCGCCGCGAGCGCGGCGCGGGAGAAGAGACATTCATTCGGCGCATAGTCGCCCTCCGCGCGCCAGGCGCCGAAGACGGCGGGGTAGAGCTGCTTCGCCGCCATCTCGAGCTGAAAGAGATAGACCACGGGCCCCTGCAGCGGCGTGCCGCCGGGATAGACGCGCCCGTCGCGGAAGGCGCGCAGACGCGTCCCGACGGGATGCCCGCGCAGGGCGAGAAGGCCCTTGAACCCCTGCGCGTGGTAGTGCTCGGGCGGCGCCGCGCCGCAGAACGGCATCACGATCACGTCGGGATCGACGGCAAGCAGCGTCTCGAGGTCCAGCGAGAGCCCCGGGCCGCGCGCGGCGTAGTCGGCGAAGGCGCGCCCTTCCCAGGCGTCGCGCGCGTTGAGCACGCGGTACTGGGCCTGGCCGTTGCCGACGTCGCCCCGGGCGTTGGCAAGGCGGAACGGCGTCATGCGGCCGCGACCGCCGTAGTAGAGGAGCGCGACGCGCGGAGCGGGCACGCCGGCGAGGCGCGCGCGGATCGCCTGCTCGGTCTGCGCGAGGAGCGCCAGCACGCGCGGCGTGCGCACGGTGTCGCCGTAGAGCGCGGCCATGCGCGTGGCAAGCTCGGGAATCGTGTAGCAGCGATAGCCGGGCGCGTCGCGCGGCGGATTGAAGTCGCGGCTGAAGCGATTCGCGAAGAACGGCGCGATCGTGGTGCGCACGGTCTCGACGACGGCGGGCGACCAGCCCTTCGCGTGGGCGAGCTGCACGGGATCGACGTGGATGACGTCGGGCTTCAGAGCAAGCAGCAGCTCGCGGTCGAAGGCGAAACCCGCCATGGGCGCGTTGCCGAAGCCGCGCGCGAAGGTGACGCGGTTCGTCGGCGAGAAGCCGGGAATGCGGCGCCAGAACACGCAGGCCGAGGGCTCGGCGGGCGGCGCGGCGAAAAGCGTCGCACCGCGCGGCGCGGCGATCAGCGCCATCTCGGCGTAGTTCGCGTCCTGCACCACGGCGCGGCGCGGCGGCACGGCCGGCGCGACGTCCCCGCACGGGGAAAGGTCCACCGCCGCGGCCGCGAGCGCTCCCGCGACCGCGGCGAGCGCGGCGAATCTAAATGATCGAGACGTCTGAAAATCTCCTCTGGAATGAGGTTTTAGTTTAGCAGAAAACCGCTAAAACGTGAAGCGCACGGTGAGCATCGCGCCGAACGGCGCGCCCGGCATCGCCCAGTAGTTGCCGCCGGTGCCGCTCGACGCGCAGTCGTAGTAGTCCGTGTCGGTGAGGTTGTAGACGTTGAGCTGCACGTCGCAGAGCTTCTTCGCCGCGTATTCCCAGCCGTAGCCGATCACCGCGTTGAGCGTGCAGTAGCCGCCGAGGTCGAACGCGCCCGCCTCGTCCACGCCGCGCGCGCTCATCGCCTGCACGCCCGCGCCCGCGCGCAGCCCGTACGGCGAACGCACGCCCTCCATGTGCCACACGCCCCACAGACTGCCCGAATTGCGCGGAATGCCCACGAGCATCGAGCCCTTGTGGTAGGAGGAGGACGAGGCGACCTTCACGGCCTCGGGGTTGTTCCAGGCGTAGGCGGCGAGCACCTCCACGTAGCGGCCCACTTCGCCCTGCGCCGTGAGCTCCACGCCGTCCGCCTGATACTCGCCGTCCACGTCGGAGTAGCCGGTGGTGCCGATCGCGCGCGCCACGTTGCGCTTCTCGATGTGGTAGACGGCCGCGCCGAGCTGGAGGTTGTCCATCACGGGCATCTTCACGCCGACCTCGAACTGCTCGCCCGTCTCCGGACGCGCCCGCTTGCCGCCCACGAGGAGCGTGCCGGGATACTGCGGCTGGAAGCTCGTGGAGAAGTTGGCGTAGGGGTGCAGCCACGGCAGCGCCTCCCAGAGCGCGCCGATGTTGCCGGAGAGGTGGTCGTCGTAGCCGATCGTCCAGGTGTCGCCGCCCGCGGCCTTGTTCTCGTTCTGCACCCAGTCCCAGCGCAGGCCGCCCATAAAATGCAGCTGGTCGAAGAGCACGACCTCGTCCTGCACGTAGGGCGCGAAGGAGTAGTCGTTCGTGCGCTGCGCCGTGCCGGCGAGCCGCGAGGGCGAACCGTTCGCGACGTAGCGGCCGCGGTCCCAATCGATCGCGGCGGCGTTGTTGTACCAGCGGCGCGCCCAGCGGTAGTTGTTCACGTGGCCCTCGAAGCCGACGACGAGCGTGTTCGCGAGCCAGTCGCCGTCATCCCATGTCCAGGTCACGTCCTGATTGCCCTGCATCTCGAAGAGCGACATGCGGCTCAAGTCCATGCGCGAAAGGTAGGTGCCGCGCGAGGCGTTCCAGCTCGGGAAGCGCAGCGCGTCCATGTCGCAGCGGTACTCGTGGAAGGAGACCTTGGTGCGGGACGTGAGCGACCGCGAGAATTCGTGCGTGAGCGTCGCCACGCCGTAGAGGTCGTCGAGCTCGAGGCCGTCGAGGCTGCCGTAGGAGGACCAGTACTTGTGGATGCCCCCCACGCGGCGGCCGTTCACGAACGGCACGCCATAGTCGGGATCGCGCCGCTCGTGCGTGTAGGTGCCGCGCAGGTCGAGCGTGGTCTGGTCGTCGAGCTGCATCGCCACGCCGCCCGTCACCGTGACGAGGTCCTTCTTGCGCTCGCGGAAGGTCTCGCCGTTCTGCACGCCCACCTGCAGGTAGGTGGCGAGATTGTCGAGCACCTTGCCGCCCGTCTCGACCGTGCTCTTCCACATGCCCGTGTCCTTCGCGCGCAGCGTGACCTGGTTGCGGTAGCCGTCGTCGTCGAGCGAGGCGCCCTTCGTGACGTAGTTGATGTAGCCGCCCACCTCGGCGTAGCCGCTCTGCGCGCTGTTCGGCCCCTTCACGACGTCGAACGACTCGAGCGAGTCGAGGTCGACCACGTTGTTGCCGTAGTTGCGCATGCCGTCGCGCCAGGCGTTGGACTGCGCGAAGCCGCGCAGATGGAACTTCGCGAAGCTGTAGAGATGCTGCTCGTCGCTGAAGTTGTAGACGCCGGGCGTGTAGGCCGTCACCTCGCGCGTGGACATCGCGCCCGTGTCGTTGAGCGCCTTCTGCGAAATCTGGTTCACGCTCGCCGGCAGCGCCATCGGATCGACCGGGATGCGCGAGTAGGAGTCCGTCGTGCGCGTCTGGTACGACTGGTAGATCGGGTCGGCCAGCACGAGCACGCGGATGACGTCGTTCGTCTCCACCGCGTTCGCCGCCTCGGCCGCCTTCACCGTCGCCTTGGGCTCCTCGGTTCCCGTCTTCACTTCGTCCGCGACCGCGCCCGCACTCGCCAGCGCCGCCGCCAACAGCCAACATCTGTTCGGATTCTTCACAAGCCTTCGACTCCTGTCTGGGATTTTCGTTTCACGGTTAAACGCAGACAGAAGTCCAAAGGTTCACGGGAGAACGCCAAATTGGGACGTCAGATCCTCACGCGCCGATTCGTCGGAACCGGATCTCCAACGACGTCCGATTTGTGGTATACTACACGAATCGTTCAAACCTCAACCCAAGGAGACAACATCATGTTTCAGCTGAATCGTCGCAACTTCGTGGCCAGTCTGGGCGCCTTCTCGCTCGGCACCGCGTTCGGGGTGGACATCGCCCCGAAGTCCTCGTTCAAGGGCGAGGTCAAGGGCCGTCGCCTGAAGCTCGCCGCCATCGCGTGCGGCGGCATGGGCGGCGCCGCCACCGAGAGCCTCATCAGCGCGGGCTGCGACCTCGTGGCCGTGTGCGACGTGAACCCGAAGGCGTTCGACCGGTGGGAGAAGAAGTATCCCGGCATCCCGAAGTTCACGGACTACCGCGAGATGCTCAAGACGATGGGCGACACGTTCGAGGCCGTTGAAGTGGGCACGCCCGACCACACCCACGCCTACATCTCGATCGACTGCATGCTCGCCGGCAAGCACGTCTACGTGCAGAAGCCGCTCGCGCGCACGGTCGAGGAATGCGAGCTGATGCTCAAGACGCAGCTGAAGACCGGCCGCGTGGTGCAGATGGGCAACCAGGGCCATCCGGGCGTGTGGCGCTACAAGGCGCTGCGCGACGCGGGCGTGTGGGGCGACGTCAAGGAACTCTACAGCTGGTCCGACCGCCCGATCTGGCCGCAGGGCATGAAGGAGTACGCGAAGCCCCAGGATCTGCCCGCCGGCTACGCGCCGAATGCGTGGGACTGCTGGTGCGGCCCGGGCGAAGACCACGGCTACTCGCCGGCCTACCACGCGTTCGCGTGGCGCGGCTGGTGGGCGTATGGCTGCGGCGCGATCGGCGACATGGCCGTGCACAACGCCGACCCCGCGTTCTGGGCGTTCGAGCTGGGCCTGCCGGTCAGCGTGAAGGCGGATACGTACGGCGAAGGCCCCGTCACGATCGCCTACCCGAAGAAGTCCCGCATCGAGATGACGTTCGCGCCCACGAAGTGGATCCCGCATCCCGTGAAGCTCACGTGGTACGACGGCCGCGTGCTGCCCGACGCCAACGCGGTTCCGGGTCTCGCCGCCTATGCCGAGAAGCATGGCAAGGACGTGGAGGCCTCCCGCGCCGCCAAGGCGAAGAAGGCGAACAAGCCCTACACCGCGCCGGCCACGATCAAGCCCGTGATCAACGACAATGGCCTCATCGTGATCGGCTCGAAGACGACGACGATGGCCGATTCCCACGCCTGCCGGCCGTGGCATCTCGCGGGCGACAAGGCGGCGTTCGACGCCGCGCTCGCGAAAGGCGACACGCAGAGCCGCTACAACCACTACCGCGAGTTCGTCGAGGCGTGCCTGGCGAACGATCCCGCGCGCTGCGGTTCGCGCCTCGCCTACGCGGCCCCGCTCACCGAGGCGCTGCTCATCGGCTGCATCGCGCTGCGCTTCCCGGGCGAAGAGCTCACGTTCGACCCGAAGACCCTGAAGTTCACGAACAAGCCCGAAGCCAACGCCTTCCTCAAGGCGCCGAAGCGCGGCGACTGGGACTTCGCGAAGATGATGGCCGGCCGCTAGGCGCTCCGTGCAGAAGCAGAAGGTCAGCTACATCGAGCGCCTTGAGCATGCGCTCGTCAAGGTCATCCAGCAGCCCGGGGCCGACCGCAATCAGCCCGCGGGCATGCGGGCGGTCCTGGCGCTGCTCACGGCGCTCTCCTGCGTCTTCGGCGCGGTGGTGGCGCTGCGCGACGTGTTCTACCGCGTGGGCATCCTGCGCCGGTTCCCGCTAGGCTGCCAGGTCATCTCGATCGGCAACGTCACGGCGGGCGGCACGGGCAAGACGCCCGTGACGGAGAAGTTCGCGCGCGAGCTCACGGCCGCCGGACGCAAGGTCGCGATCCTCTCGCGCGGCTACCGCCGCAAGGAGAAGCCCTGGTGGCAGCGGATGTTCTCGGCCGTGATCGAACCGCCGCTCGTCGTCTCGGACGGGCGGCGCATCCGCCTCGACGCGGCCACGGGCGGCGACGAGCCCTACATGCTCGCCGCCAACCTGCCGGGCGTGTGCGTGGTGGTGGACCGTAACCGCGTGAAGGCCGGCCGCTACGCCATCTCGCGCTTCGGCTGCGACACGCTCATCCTCGACGACGGCTTCCAGTACCAGCGCCTGCGCCATTCGCACGAAGTCGTGCTCGTGGACAAGACGAACCCGTTCGGCAACGGTCACCTGCTGCCGCGCGGCGTGCTGCGCGAGCCCGCCCGGCACGTCGCCCGCGCGGACGTGATCTTCATCACGAAGTCCGACGGCCACGCCGAGGACGTGGTGCGTCAGGTGCGCGCCTACAACGCGCGCGCCGAGATCATCGAGTGCCGCCACGCGCCGCGCCTTCTGAAGGACGTGTGGAGCCGCGAGGAGCTGCCGCTCGAGTGGCTGCGCGGCAAGACGCTCACCACGCTCTCCGGCATCGCCGTGCCGCAGGGCTTCGAGGATTCCCTGCGCCGCCTCGGCGCGCGCGTGATCTGGTGCGAGCGCTACGCCGACCACCACCGCTACGACTCCTCCGAAATCCTCTACGCGCTCAACAAGACCGCCGACCTGCACGCGGACGCGCTCATCACCACGGAGAAGGACGCCGTGCGCTTCCCGCGCTTCGAGTCCACGCCCGTGCCGTGCTACTACCTGCGCGTGGACATCGAAATTCTCAAGGGCGCGGAGAACTTCGCCGCCGCCGTGGATCACATCTGCAATGTCAAGCCGAGGAAGCATTCTTAGAAACACCGCCGTGGTGGCGGCGCTCACGTCCCTCTCGCGCGTGCTGGGGCTCGTGCGCGAAATGTTCCAGAGCCGGCTCGTGGGGGCGGGCGTGGAGCAGAGCGCGTTCGCGGTGGCGTTCGCGATTCCGAACATGGCGCGGCGCATGTTCGGCGAGGGCGCGCTCACGGCCGCGTTCGTGCCCGTCTTCAAGGGCGAGCTGGAGGCGGACGCCACGCTCGCGCGGGCGCAGCGGCTCGCGCGCGCCGTGATGACGATGAGCCTGCTCATGCTCGCCGCCGCCGTGCTGCTCGTGTGGACGCTCGTCTCGGGCGCGCTCTGGTGGAACGGCGCGCGCGACGTGCTCTCGCTCAAGTGGACGCTCACGCTGCGCGACGTGCGCATTCTGATCCCCTACATGATCTTCATCTGCGGCGGCGCGTTCGGCATGGGCGTGCTCAACTCCTTCGGGCGCTTCGCCGCGGCCGCGCTCATGCCGAGCATCCTCAACGTGGTGTGGGTCGCCGCGCTCGCCGCGCTCTTCTTCGTGCCGGGGCTCGAGGTGCAGACGCGCGTGACGGCCGTGTGCGGCGCGATTCTCTTCGCAGGCTTCCTGCAGATGGCGTTCATGCTGCGGGCGATGGCGAAGAAGGGCATTTCGCCGCTGCCGACGTTCAGGGGCTGGCGCGACGCGAACGTGCGCCTTGTGTGGCGCAACATGGCGATCGGCTGCGCGGGCGCGGGCGCCGTGCAGATCAACTACATGCTCGACCAGGTGCTCGCGCTCAAGGCGAGCGACTGGGCCGCGGGCGCGATCGGCTATGCGGACCGCCTCATGGAACTGCCGCTCGGCATCGTGGGCACGGCGTTCGGCACGGTGCTGCTGCCCACGTTCGCGGGCTTCTTCGCGAAGGACGACGTGGAGGGCGCGCGCGCGGCGTTTCTCTCCTCCACGCGCAGCATGCTGCTCATCGTGCTGCCGGCGGCGGTGGGGCTCGTGCTGCTCGCGCCGGAGCTCACGCGCCTCGTCTACCACGGCGGCCGCTTCGATGCGCTCGCCGTCACGCGCGTGTCGCGCGCCGTGGCGTGCTACTCGCTCGGCCTCGCGTTCTTCTGCCTGCAGAAGACGCTCACGCCGTGGTTCCACGCGCAGAAGGATCTCAAGACGCCGCTCAAGGTCGCGGTGCGCATGGTGTTTCTCAACGCGGCGCTCAACGTCGCCGCCGTGTTCGGCCTGCCCGTGGAATGGCGCCACGTGGGCCTCGCGGCCTCCACGGTGCTCTGCGCGGGCATTTCCTGCGCGTGGCTCGCGGTGGCGGCGCGGCGGCGCAATGGCGCGCTCGGCTGGCGGCAGCTCGCGGCGCCGGTGGCGCGGATGCTCGTGGCGTGCGCGGCGATGGCGGCCGCGCTCGTGCCGCTGCGCCGCGCCGTGGCGGGGCTGGCGGCGCGCGGCGCGTTCGGCGAAACGTGCGCCATGGGCGCGCTCGTCGCCGTCGGCGCGCTCGTCTACTTCGGCGCGCTCGCCGTGATCGGCCGCGACGAACTCCGCGCGCTGAAGGCGCTGCGCCGGAGGAGAGCGTAAATGCCGCCCCTTCCGCCTCTCGACCCCTCCTGGCGCGATGCGCTGCGCGCGGAGCTGGACAGCCCGGCCTTCGCGGACCTGCTGCGCTTCGTGGACGCCGCCGCCGCGCAGGGCCCGGTCTATCCGCCGCGCAACGACCTCTTCGCGGCGTTCAACCGCACGCCCTTCGACCGCGTGAAGGTCGTCATTCTCGGGCAGGATCCCTATCACGGACCGGGCCAGGCCCACGGCCTCGCCTTCTCCGTGCCGGACGGCGTGCGCGTGCCGCCCTCGCTGCGCAACATCTACAAGGAGCTCGCCGCCGAATACGGCCCGGACTTTGCGCCGCCGCGCTCCGGCAATCTGGAAGCGTGGGCCGACCAGGGCGTGCTGCTGCTGAACAACACGCTCACGGTGGCGGACGGCCGCCCCGGCAGCCACCAGGGCCATGGCTGGGAACGCTTCACGGACGCGGCGGTGACGGCGCTTGCCACGCGGCGCGACCACCTCGTCTTCCTGCTCTGGGGCGCGCCCGCGCGGCGCAAGGGCGCGCATATCGACCGCGCGCGCCACCTCGTGCTCGAGGCGGCGCACCCCTCTCCGCTCTCGGCCTCGCGCGGCTTTTTCGGCTGCGGCCACTTCCGCGCCGCCAACGACGATCTCGCCGCCCACGGCCTCGCGCCCGTGCGCTGGTAGCATCTTGCGGAACACGGAGCGATTTGGTATACTAAATTCTCACTTTTCACAGCAGAAGAAGGAAGTACACAAAATGAAGATGACGTGGCAGCCCTCGAAGATTAAACGTGCGCGCAAGATCGGTTTCCGGGCGCGCAAGGCGACCAAGGGCGGTCGCAAGGTGCTCGCGAACCGCCGTGCGAAGGGTCGCAAGCGCCTGACGCAGGTCTAAGGGACGTTTGTTCCATGTCCACGCGGCTCTCCGGGGCGAAGTACAAGAGCGTCTTCGACCAGGGGCGTCCGTTCCGCGGGCGCCTCTTCGCCGCGTGGGTTCTGCGTTCGCCCAACGCCGGCCGACAAGCCGGCGTTGTCGTTTCCAAGAAGAGCTTCCATGACGCGGTCGACCGGAATCGGGCGAAGCGCATCCTGCGCGAGGGCTTCCGCCTGCTCGCGCCGGAACTCGCGCGCGACGCGGACTGGGTGCTCGTGGGGCGCGCGGCCCTGGCGGGGCGGCGCACGGCGGACGTGATGCACGAGCTGCGCCAGGTCGCCCGCAAGGGCGGCTTCTTCGGCGCGGCGACGACGGAGGACGCGGGAAGAACCTAGGGGGCGGACCGTGAAGCAGATCCTGATTTTCTGCGTGCGCGCCTACCAGGTGATCCTCTCGCCGCTCTTCCGCGGCTGCTGCCGGTTCGAGCCGAGCTGCTCGAACTACGCGATCGAGGCCCTGCAGGTGCACGGCGTCTGGAAGGGCGCGCTCCTCGCGGCGCGGCGGCTGCTGCGGTGCCGTCCGTTCGGTCCGCACGGGTACGATCCCGTGCCGCCGCGCGGGCAGTGGACGAATCGATTCGAGAACACGTGAAGAAGACGACGACGAGAATGAACAAGACGGAAAAACTGATTGCGATCCTGCTGGGCCTCGCGACGGCCGGCTGGATGTGGTATTCGATCAGCGCGCAGAAGAAGGCCGCCGAGGCGCAGGCGCAGTACGCCGCCGCGCATCCCGCGCCCGTGCAGCAGCCGCAGCCCGCGCCTGTTGCGCCTGCCGCGGCGCCCGTTGCGGCACCTGCCGCGCCGCAGCCAGCGACGCCTCCCGCGCCGACGACGCCCGAGCGTCTCGTCACGCTCGCGAACGGCGACGTGGCGCTCACGCTTTCCTCGCACGGCGCCGTGGTGAAGAGCGCCAAGATGCTGCACTACGCGGAAGGCCCGGGCGACCTCTCCGAGACGAACCCCGCGCTCGTGCTCGACTTCGCCGCCGCGCCCGCGCTCGCGCTGGAGGGCTTCCCCGCGCTCGCGCCGAATGCGGACTACGCCGTCGCCGAGACGGGCACGAACTTCGTCGTCTTCCGCAACGCCGCGCTCACGCGCCGCATCACGCTCGGCGACAACTACCGCATCGACGTGGAGGAGACCTTCGCCAAGCCCGACGCCGCGGCCGCGCACCGCCTCTCGCTCGGCGCGATCTCGATGGGCACCTCCAAGAACGACATCCTCTCGATCGACTCGTGGACGAGCGCCGTCGCCAAGCCGCACGTCGTCCACCACGGCGACGACGGCGACTCGCCGCTCAAGAGCTACCTCGTGGCGATGTCCGGCGGCTGCAGCGGCAGCAAGTCCGCGGCCGGCCTGCCCGAGCGCGCGAGCGTGGACTATCCCGGCCGGCAGGACTGGATCGCCGTGAAGAACCGCTTCTTCGTCTCCGCACTCGCCTCGTGCACGGAGGCGAACACGGGCTTCCGCGCGACGATGACGCGCGACCTCACGAAGTCGGACTACGTGCTCAAGAACGTCGTGGCCGAGGCCGCCTTCGCCGGCGCGCCCGAGAAGCGCGCCTACACGGTCTATCTCGGCCCGAAGAAGCAGGCGCTGCTGTGGGATCTGGGCATGCGCGACGTGATGGAGTTCGGCATGTGGCGCTGGCTGTGCTACCCGCTCGTGTGGGTGCTCAACTTCTTCAACGCGCTGATTCCGAACTACGGCGTGGCGATCATCCTGCTCACGATTCTCGTGCGCGTGCTGTTCTGGCCGCTCACGCACAAGTCCACGGTGGGCATGCGCCGGATGCAGGAGATCCAGCCGCTGATGAAGGAGATCCAGCAGAAGTACAAGGACAATCCGCAGCGGCTGCAGCAGGAGACGTGGCAGCTCTACCGCGACCACAAGGTCAATCCGCTTTCGAGCTGTCTGCCGATGTTCGTGCAGATCCCCGTGTTCATCGCGCTCTTCACGGTGCTGCGCTCGGCGGTGGAGCTGCGCTACGCGCCGTTCCTGTGGATCGCCGACCTCTCCGAGCCGGAGGCGCTCTTCGCGAGCTGGTTCCCGTTCGGCGGCCTCAACATCCTGCCGCTCGCGATGGCGGCGCTCACGATGCTGCAGAGCGCGTTCACGCCGACCTCGGGCGACCAGCGCCAGCAGCGCATGATGATGCTCATGATGCCGCTCATGATGCTCTTCTTCTTCTACAACTTCCCGAGCGCGCTCTCGCTCTACTGGATGCTCAGCACGGCGATCGGCGTGGCGCAGGCGTGGTGGATCAAGACGCGCTACGGCGCGCCCGCGCCCGCGACGGCCGAAGTCGTCGACGGCCCGCACGTCACGCGCCAGATGCGGCGGCACGAAAAAGCCTAAAAGCAAGCCCTCATAAGCCACCAAGCAAGCCTTTATCGGAGTGGGCGACTTCAGTCGCCCCCCCAAGGAGTCAATCATGAGCGAAATCGTTTCCACGGAACAGGCGCCGAAGGCGCTGGGACCCTACAGCCAGGCCATCAAGGCGGGCGGCTTCGTGTGGTGTTCGGGGCAGATCCCGATCGACCCGGCCGTGAACGCCGTGACGGCCACCACGATCGAGGCGCAGACGCGCCAGGCGATCACGAATCTGCGCCACGTGCTCGAAGCCGCGGGCGCGGGGCTTGCGGCCGTGGTGAAGACGACCGTGTTCCTGCGCGACATGAACGACTTCGGCGCGGTCAACGCGGTCTACGCGGAGCTCTTCGGCGAGACGAAGCCCGCGCGCAGCTGCGTGCAGGTGGCGCGTCTGCCCAAGGACGTGATGATCGAGATCGAGGCCGTGGCGGCGCTCTGAGCGCAATGCGATGAATTCGAGACGCACAGCCGCGTTCATCGTCGCCCGCTGGCTGGCGACGCATGAGTTCCCGAACGAGATGCTGCCGCAGGGCGGGGCGGATCGCGCGTTCGTGCAGGACGTCGTCTACACGGTCGTGCGCCGGTTCCGTCCGCTGCGCGCCGTGCTGGGCGAGCTGCTGAAGACGTGGCCGAAGGGCGAGCTGGAGGCGCTGGTGCTCGTGGGCGCGGCGCAGATTCTCTACATGCCCGACGTGCCGGACTTCGCGGCGGTGAACGAGACCGTGGACGCGGCGAAGGCGTGCGGCCGCGGCCGGCGGCTCGACCGCGTGGTGAACGGCGTGCTGCGCGCGCTCATCCGCCGGCGCGCGGAGTTCGAGGCGAAGCTCGCCGCCGCGCCGCTCGCCGAGCGGGCCAGCTATCCCAACGCGCTCGTGCGCCGCTGGATCGCCCGCTACGGCGCGGAGCGCGCCGAGGCGCTCGCCGCCTGGCACAACACGCCCGCCGAAACGTGGCTCGCCTATCCGCCGGGCGCGGCGGAGCCCTTCGTGAAGCTCGCGCGCGGCCATCGGGTCACGGAGGTCGAGGGCTACGCCGACGGCGCGTTCCTCGTGCAGGATCCCGCGACCGCGCTCGCCGTGGAGCTGCTCGACGTGCACCCCGGCCAGACCGTGCTCGACTTCTGCGCCGCCCCCGGCGGCAA
>CAVEDG010000009.1:0-14980 GCA_963614205.1 bacterium
TCAGGCCTGGCCGGCCAGCCGCTTCATCGTGGCAAGGGCGTTGGCGAGATTCTTCTCGAAGTCCTTCTTGTCGCCCCAGCCGCATTCGCACGACACGCCGCCGGCGTAGCCGATCGACTTGAGCGCCTCGAAGTAGGGCACGAACTCGGAGCCGTCGGTCTTGAGGCCGGGCGCGGTGCGCGTGCCCTTTTCGGCGATGTGGCAGTGCTTGAGCAGACGCCCCGCCGCGACGATCGAGGCCGCGCCTTCGCCGCCCTGCTCCATGTGGAAGATGTCGGCCAGCACGCAGATGCGCGGCGAGCCCACGGCGCGGCTGATCCTCACGCCTTCGCGCACGAAGTTCAGGAAGTTCGCCTCCTTGGGCTGCAGCGGCTCGAGCACCACCGTGACGTGGCAGCCCGCGATGCGCAGCGCGAGTTTGCGGCAGAACTCGGTGAACTGCGCCACGGCCTGCGCCTTCGGATAGCCCTTCGGCGCATTGCGCGCGCCGCCGGAGCCGAACACGATCGTCTTCATGCCCACTTCGTCCGCGCGCCGGCACGCCTTCTCCGCATACGCGAGCGGCTCGGCGAACGACGCCTTCGGCCCCGTGAGGCGGAAACGCCCCGGCAGGAAGCCGTTGCACGAACGCAGCGGCAGCGGCGCGGCGAGGATCGCCTCGCGCTGGCGCGCCCACTCGTCGTCGGACTTGTCGGGCACGAGCATGCCGGCCACGCCGCCCTCGAAGAAGTCGTAGCCGATCTCCTTCATCAGCGGCACGTCCCCCAATCCGCGGCAGGCGCCGAACTGGATCCTCGGCTCCTCGCCCGAAAACAGGGAGCAGCCGCTCCCCACGGTCGCGGCGCCCACGGCGCCCGCGGTCAAACCCAGAAATTCACGACGGTTCATGATGCTGCTTCTCCAGTTGAAATGATTCGGATTCCGGCCTAGCGGCTCCAGGCCGGGTTCATCCAGTGGCCCGCGTTGCGGAAGATCTGCACGGGCGGATCGCCCTCGGGATCCGTGTCGACGATGAAGATCGCGCCGTCGCGCTGGGCCACCACGTGGCGGCCGTCCGCCGACCAGCTCGGATGCTCCCAGCTGCCGGGCTTCGTGACCACGCGCGCCGTGGACTCTCCCTTGAGCGGATCCATCACCACGAGCACGTTCTGGCCGCCGCGCTTGGAGGCGTAGACGATGCGACCGTCCGGACCCCAGTCGGGATGCGTGTTCTGGCTGCCCACGCTCGTGAGGCGCGTGGACTTGCGCGAGGCGACGTCGAGCAGGTAGATCTGCGGCTGGCGCGTGAGGTCGGTGACGTAGACGATCTTGCCGCCCTTCGCGTCCCAGCACGGCGAGGCCTCGGAGGCGGAGGGCGTGCGCGTCATGCGGTCGATGCGGTTGGCGCCGGGCGAGACCACGTAGAGCTCGGGGTTGCCCTGGTGGGACAGCACGATCGCGTAGCGGCTGCCGTCGGGCGCCACGGCCGCGCCGGTGGCAAGGCCCTTGAACTGCGCGAGCAGCGACCTCTTGCCGCTATCCGGATTGATGCGGTAGACGAGCGGCGACTGCTGCAGGAAGCCGGTGTAGTAGATTTCGCGCTTGTTCGGCGTCCAGCGCGGCCCCACGGCGGCGCGGTGGTCGCGCGTGAGCTGGCGGATGTCGTAGCCGTCGGGATAGCACGTGTAGAGCTCGGCGTTGTCCTTGCCCTTGCGGTCGATGAAGGCGATGCGGTCGCAGGCGAAGCCCTTGCGGCCGGTGTGGGCCTGCACGATCGCGTCGGCGAACTCGCGCGCGGCCATGCGCGCGGCCTTCTCGTCGGCGAACGCGGCGGCGCTCCTGATCTGCTTGCCCGCGCCCGTGGCCGTCACGCCCGCGCCGGGCGTGCCCGTGACCTTGATCTGGCCGTTGGGCCCGAGCTGGAACGCGCCGCTCATGCCGAGGTTGCGCCGCAGCGACGTGTTGAACGCCTTCGCCGCGGGCGACCCTTCGGCCGTCTCCACCGACACGACCACGCGCTCGGCGCCGGCCTTCGTGACATGGACCACGCCGGCCGCAAAACCCAGTGAACTCGCCGCAACCGCGGCGCACGCACACGCAAACAAACGAATCATCTTGATGCCTTGATCTAACTGCTTTTTCGAACTGAAACGGTTTGGAAAATCAGGTGAAGAGTATACCGATTCCGCGGCGGTTTCGCAAGTTCACTTCGCCCCGCCGAGCGACACGAGATGGCCGCCGCCGGCGAGCGCGCCGCCCTCGGGCAGCGTGAACGGCGCGTCGCCGAAGTTGACCGTGACGACCGTGCCGTCCGCAAACACCGAGCGCTGCACGAGGCGGTCGGGCGAAAGGATCTTGTGGTCGAGCATTTCGCTGTAGCCGGTCTTGCGCGCGACGGGCGAGGTCAGCGTGTAGCTCTGCACGAAGCGGTCCTTGAGTTCCTCCCACTGCGTGCCGTTGAACATGTACATGCCCATCGTGCCGTAGAGGACGTTGAAGAGGTCGCGCTTCGCCCAGAGCGACGGCAGCTTGTTGTTGTAGTCGCCCCAGTACCAGTGGGCGCAGACGCAGTCGTGGTAGACGAGCTCCCAGAGCGGCAGGCGGTACGCCGCGCCGACCTGGAACTTCGCGACGCGCGGCGGCACGTTCGTCCAGATCTGCTGGAGGTTGCGCCCGGAATCCGGCACGCGGTAGTTGCCGAGCGAAAGCATGCCCTCGAAGTAGTCGCAGTACGGCACGGCCGCGTCATGGCCCGTCTCGCCGCCGACGACGAGCCCGTAGTCGTCGCCGAGGAGGCGCAGCAGATCCATGCGGTGGATGCGGCTGTCGGTGCGCGTCATCGGATGCGCGGGGTTCTCGCACGTATCCCAGCCCGCAGCCGTCGCAACGTCGATGAAGCGCGTGTTGTAGGGAACCGTCCGCAGTTCCTTCGTGACGTGCCGGCGGCAGAACGCCACGGAGGCGATGTCGCACATGCACGCGCAGTAGGTCCATTCGCCCGCCTTGGTCTTCACGCCCCAGGCCTTGCGCCAGTCGTTCGAGGTGGGTCCGTCCCAGGCCACGCCCTCCGGCCAGGCGTCCATGTTGGACCCCGTCTTCCAGCCGAGCGCCTTGAGCTGCGCGGGGTGGTAGATGTCGCGGTAGACGTCGTAGCGGCCCACGAGCACGCCGTCCATTTTTCCGAGCGCGGCGACCTGCTCGGCGTTGCCGCCGGCGCTGAAGAGGAAGCGGTCGATGCCCGCGGCCTTGAGCTTCTGCGCCGTGCCGATCTTGTCGCCGTCCCAGCACCAGATGTTCGGCGCGCCGAGCAGGCGGTCGACGAGCGGCCGCGTCTGCGCCTTTTCGGCAAACGTCTTCAGCTTGCCCTGCGCCTTCGCCTCGGCGCGGTAGCGCTTGCACATCGCCACGTAGCCGCCCTTGTCGAGGAACACGTAGCGCACGCGGCGCGGATAGCCGAAGCGGCCCTTCTGCGCCTGCCACGACACGCCCGCCGCCACGAGGCCGCCCTCCGCCATGCGCGGGAAGGCCACCGCCGCGTCGTCGGCCGTCTCGATGATGCCCATGTAGCCCGCGCCCGTGGCGTCGTCCTGCACGCCCCAGAACGCCATGCACACGCCGTGGCCCGAATACGTCACCAGCGCGCCCGGCACGCCGTCCGTCTCGTCTGCGGGATAGGAAATGCCCTCGTTCATCGGCACGATCAGGCGATCGCCCTTCTTCGTGGCGAACGCGGCGGGATAGGCCAGGGACGTCGGCATCTCGCCTTCGCCGATCACCGTCACGAGCACCTCGGGCTTCGTGGGCACGGGCGCGACGAGCACGCGCAGTTCGCACAGCGTGCGGGAATCCAGCAGCGTGGCGCAGATCGCCCGGCCCGCGCGCGTCATCTCCGTCACGAACATGCCGGCCGTGCCCGCGGCGGCCGGCTGCCAGCGGCGGCCCGTGCGCTTGTCCGTCACGGTGAGCGCGCCGCCCGTGCCCGCCACCTCCACGCGCAGCGTCTCCGTCTCCTCCGTCAGCGTCGCCACCTGCGTCTGCGGCAGACGGTTGCCGAGGCTTTCGATCTTCACGTCGCGCAGCGCCACGCCCGTGCGGCCGCCGCCCACCACGCGCGGCTCGATGCGCGCGCCGCCCGGCGGCACCATGAACGTAGTGGCGAGCGCCTGGCCGGGCTTCGCCCTCCGCGTGCCGTAGCACCAGTCCATCACATTGCCCTTCGCGTCGCGCAGCGTCGCGCTGAGCGAAAACGCCTTGGACTCCGGCATGTCGGCGAGCGCCTCGCTCGCGCACGAGAAGCGGAACACGTCGCCGGGCTTTACGGCGATCGGCGAAAAGCCGGCGATCGCCCAGTCCGCGTCGCCCGTGTGGCGCAGTTCGATCGCGCCGTCCGCGCGCGTGGCGCATGTCACGTTCGTGGCGACGCGCGCCCAGGCGGAGGGCTTCGTCAGCTGCCAGGTCTCGGCCTGCGCGGTTACCGTCGCGAACGCGAGCAGAACCATCGTCACAATGCCCGCGCGGCGACCGGCGGGTCTCTGATCTCTTGTCGTCATGTTGCTGTCTCCTTCGTGTGTCCGATATACGATGCGTGCGCACGCGGCCGAGTCCCCGGTTCGTCCGCGCGCGTGTGGCGGAGGGAGAGGGATTCGAACCCCCGAAACCTTGCGGTTCGCCGGTTTTCAAGACCGGTGCATTCAACCACTCTGCCATCCCTCCACGAGATGTGCGCGGAACAGTATACCACATTCAGGGCCGCGTGTGAGTCGATTCCGCTCTTTATTCTCCGCACAGGCGAATGGAAATATGGTATAATTACATTTTCATTTCTGTCACACATCAGGTCTCAAAGGCAACCGTCATGAAACCGTTTCTGCTTTCGGGAACCGCGGCCTTCTCGCAGTTCCGTCTCGATGCGCTCCGCGCCGCGCTCGGCGCCGTCGCGCCCGCCTTTTCGCACGCCGACATCTCGGCCACGTGGGTGTATGCCCTGCAGCCCCAGGGGGAGGGTCCCGACGTGGACACGTGTGCGCGCGCGGTGCTGCTGCTGAGCGCAACGGGCGACGAGCCGGCGCTGGGCGCGGGCGACTTCTACGTGACGCCGCGCAAGGGCACGATTTCGCCGTGGAGCTCCAAGGCCACCGACATCTTCCGCAACTGCGGGCTTGTGGGCATCGCGCGCGTGGAGCGCGGCATTCGCTTCCACGTGGCCGACGCGCAGGGCGCGCCGCTCGACCTCGGCGACGCGCGCCTCCTGAACGCGCTGCACGACCGCATGACCGAAGGCGTCTACACCTCGCTCGACGACCTCTTCGACTCGCCGCCGCCGAAGCCCGGGCGCACGTTCGACGTGCTCGCGCGCGGCGTGGACGCGATCCGCGAGGCGAACACGGAGCTGGGCCTCGCCATCAGCGAGCCCGAGATGCAGTATCTCGCCGAGAGCTTCCGCGCCGCCGGGCGCAACCCCACCGACACCGAACTCGTGATGTTCGGCCAGGTCAACTCCGAGCACTGCCGCCACAAGATCTTCGGCGCGAAGTTCATCATCGACGGCCAGGAGATGCCGCTCTCGCTCTTCGAGATGATCAAGAACACGCACGCGCGCAACGGCGAGGGCACGCTCGTGGCGTACAAGGACAATTCGTCCGTGGTCGCGGGCTTCACCACGGACGTGCTCCTGCCGCGCGTGGATCACGCCTACGTGTTCAGGAAGCTGCAGTTCGACCAGCTCATGAAGGTGGAGACGCACAACCACCCCACGGCGATTTCGCCCTTCCCGGGCGCGGCCACGGGCGTGGGCGGCGAAATCCGCGACGAGGCGGCCACGGGCTGCGGCTCGCGCACGGTCGCCGGCATCTGCGGCTTCATGGTGAGCGACCTGCACATTCCCGGCTTCCCGCAGCCGTGGGAGCGCGAGTACGCCGAGTTCCCGAAGCGGCTCGCCACGCCGCTCGCGATCATGACGGAAGGCCCGCTCGGCGGCGCCGCGTTCGGCAACGAGTTCGGCCGGCCGCAGCTCACGGGCTTCTTCCGCACGTACGAAGGCGAGGTGGCGGGCGTCCACCGCGGCTACCACAAGCCCATCATGCTCGCAGGCGGCCAGGGCGTGATCGCGCGCAGCCAGGTGGAGAAGAAGTCCGTGCCCGTGGGCGCCTACATCGTGCAGATCGGCGGGCCGGCGATGCGCATCGGCCTCGGCGGCGGCGCCGCGTCCTCCATGATGACGGGCACGAACGACGAGGCGCTCGACTTCAACAGCGTGCAGCGCGGCAATGCGGAGATGCAGCGGCGCTGCCAGGGCGTGATCAACGCCTGCGCGGCGATGGGGCACCTGAACCCGGTGCTCTCGATCCACGACATCGGCGCGGGCGGTCTTTCGAACGGCTGCCCCGAGCTCGTGGAGGCCACGGGCGGCCGCTTCCATCTGCGCCTCGTGCACAACGAGGAGCCCTCGATGAGCCCGATGGAGATCTGGTGCTGCGAGGCGCAGGAGCGCTACGTGCTCGCGCTGCGGCGCGACGCGCGCGACATGTTCGAGGCGCTGTGCGCGCGCGAACGCTGCCCCGTCGCCTTCATCGGCGAGGCCACCGGCGACGGCCGCCTCGTGCTCGACGACGAGCACTTCCACGACGAGCCGATCGACATGGACATCAAGGTGCTGCTCGGCAAGCCGCCCCGCATGGTGCGCGACGTCACGCGCGTGACCACGCCCCACGAACCGCTGCGCATCCACAAGGACGCCACGCCGCAGGAGGCGCTCTTCCGCGTGCTGCATCTGCCCGCGGTGGCCGACAAGACGTTCCTCGTCACGATCACCGACCGCTCCGTCACGGGCCTCGTGGCGCGCGACCAGATGGTGGGGCCCTACCAGCTGCCCGCCGCCGACTGCGCCGTGACCCTGATGGGCTACAAGACGTGCCGCGGCCAGGCGATGGCCACGGGCGAGCGCACGCCCGTGGCGCTGCTCGACGGCCCCGCCTCCGCGCGCCTCGCCATCACCGAGGCCCTCTTGAACCTCGCCGGCGTGAACTGCGCCTCGCTCGCCAACGTGCGCCTCTCCGCAAACTGGATGGCCCCCTGCGGCGAGCCCGGCGAGGACGCGAACCTCTACGACACCGTGCGGGAGGCCGGCCTGAACTTCTGCCCCGACCTCGGCATCTCGATTCCCGTGGGCAAGGACTCGTGCTCGATGCACACCACGTGGACCGACTCGAAGGGCCAGACGCACCGCCAGGTGGCGCCGCTCTCGCTCGTGGTCTCCTCGTTCGCGCCCGTGGAGGACGTCACCCTCACGCTCACGCCGGATCTCAAGACGCCGTGCAATCCCGAGAGCGGCCAGCCGTGCGGCACCACGCTGCTCTACGTGGATCTTGGCCACGGCGCCAACCGCCTCGGCGCCTCGTGCCTCGCGCAGGTCTACAACCAGCTCGGCGACGACCACGCCGACGCGGACGCGAAGAGCGTGAAGGCGTTCTTCCATGCGATGCAGAAGATCGTCTCCAACCGGCTCGCCCTCGCCTACCACGACCGCAGCGACGGCGGTCTCGTCGTCACGCTCGCCGAGATGGCGATCACGGGCGGCCGCGGCCTCGCGGTGCAGCTGCCGGACGGCGACGCGCTCTCCGTGCTCTTCAGCGAGGAGCCCGGCGCCGTGCTGCAGGTGCTCGACGGCCACCTCGCCGAAGTGCGCAACTACTTCCGCGTGGCGGGCCTCGAAGACGACGTGCACGTGATCGGCATGCCGACCGAAGACCGCACCTTCACGGTCAGCGTGGGCTTCCGCCGCGTGATCTCCACCACGGTCTCGGAGCTGCGCCGCGCCTGGAGCGAGACGACCTACCGCATGCAGGCCCTGCGCGACAACCCCGTCACGGCCAAGGAGGAATACGACAACGGCCTTGACCTGGTGGATCCCGGCCTCACCTACATGCTCACGTACAACCCCGACGCGAAGGTCACGCTCAAGCGGCAGGCCAAGCGCGGCATGAACAAGCCGCGCGTCGCCATCCTGCGCGAGCAGGGCGTGAACGGCCACATCGAAATGGGCGCCGCCTTCGCGCTCGCCGGCTTCGAGAGCGTGGACGTGCACATGACCGACCTCCACGCCGGCCGCGTGGATCTCGACAGCTTCAAGGGCCTCGTGGCCTGCGGCGGCTTCAGCTACGGCGACGTGCTCGGCGCCGGCTCGGGCTGGGCGCGTTCCATCCTCTTCAACCCCGAACTCAAGAGGATGTTCCGCGCGTTCTTCCGCCGGCGGGACACCTTCTCGCTCGGCGTGTGCAACGGCTGCCAGATGCTCTCGCAGCTCAAGGAGCTCATCCCCGGCGCCGAGGCGTGGCCGACGTTCCACCGCAATTTCTCGGAACAGTTCGAGGCGCGCTTCTGCACGGTCGAAGTGCTCGACTCGCCCTCGATCTTCTTCCGCGGCATGGAAGGCAGCCGCGTGCCGATCGCCGTCGCGCACGGCGAGGGGCGCGTGGAGTTCGCGAACCCGGCCGACGCCGTGGCGGCGGAGGCCGCGCTGCGCTACGTGGACGGCTGCGGCCGCGCCACCGAGCGCTACCCGTGGAACCCGAACGGCAGCGCCGACGGCCTCACCGCCTTCACGTCGCAGGACGGCCGCGCCACGATCATGATGCCGCACCCGGAACGCGGCTTCCGCTCCTGCCAGCTCTCCTACGCCGGAGACTCGTTCCCCGGCGAGTGCGGCCCGTGGATGCGCATGTTCCGCAACGCCTACAAGTTCGCAGTGGAAGGGAGCGGCGAATGACGACGACCGCTGAAACGCCCGCCGAGACGGCGTCGCCGTCCTTCGAGGAGAGCCTGCGCCGCCTGGAGACGGTGGTGAAGGAAATGGAGAGCGGCGAGCTGCCGCTCGACGAGATGATGAAGCGCTTCGAGGAAGGCCGCGCGCTCGTGACCGCGTGCAACACGGCGCTGGCGGCCATCCGCCAGCGCGTGGAGGAGACGCTCGGAAAGCCGAAGTGAGCGCGGCGCCGTGCCCATGAAACTGCTGGTCGTCGATGTCGGAAACACGTCCACGGCCGTGGGGCTCTGGTCCCGCGGCCGCGTGTCGCGCGTGGCGCACTGCGATGGCGGCCTGGAGGAGGCGCGCGCGGCGGCGCAGCGCGTGGCGACCGACGTGGAGGGGCTCGCCTACCTGAGCGTGGTGCCGCGCGTGGACGCCGCGTGGCGACGCTTCGCGAAGACGGCGCTCGGCGTGCCGTTCGTGGCGGTGGACCATCGCCTCGTCGGCGCCGCCCATGGCTACGCGGGGCTCGAGCTCGACTATCCGCACCCCGAGACCATCGGCGCGGATCGCCTGGCGGACGCCGCGGCCGCGCTCGACCGCTACGGCGCGCCCGTGCTCGTGTGCGACTTCGGCACGGCGTTCACCGCGGCCGTCGTCACGGAAGACCGCGTGTGGCGCGGCGGCGTGATCGCGCCCGGCTTCCCGCTCATGCGCGACTACCTCTACGAACGCACCGCGCAGCTGCCGCGCCTCCGGATCGGCGGCCGCTGCCCGCGCATCGGCCGCACCACGGAGGAGGCCATGCGCTTCGGCGCCTACGTGGGCTACCGCGGCATGGTGCGCGAAATCGTGACCACGCTCTCGCGGAACTTCGACACCACGTTCAACCTCGTGGCGACGGGCGGCTTCGCGAAGTGGGTGCTTCGCGACGTGGGGATGCCCTTCACCATCGACCCCACGCTCACCCTCCACGGGGCAGGGCTGCTTGCAAGTGTAAAGTTAAAGATTAAAAGTTAAAAGTTAAAAATTACAAGTTACAAGTTAAAAGTTAAAAATTACAAGTTACAAGTTAGAAGTTAGAAGGTAGACGTCATGAGACACATGCTGTTGGCGCTGGGGCTGCTCGCGTGCGCGGGCTGCGGACTTTTCTGGGACGATCCCTACGTGACGGTGACGACCTCGCCGCTCAACTGGATTGAGATCCACTACTACAACGCGAACCGCGAGCCCATCCGGCGCGAGACGGTGCGCATCAACGGCACGGGCTTCATCGAGGTGAAGGCCGGCACGTCGCGGCGCGTCTCGGACAGCTTCGCGAAGTCCATCACCGACGCCACGTGGGGCGACTACCACACGCAGAACTACTACGTGGACCCGAACCACGTGTGCGAAGTCTTCCAGGATCTCGTGAACGCGGGGCTCTTCGACCGCGACAAGATGTTCCATTCCACGAAGTATCCGTCGCCCGGCCGCTTCATCGCCGTGCGCGCGGCCATCGACAACAAGACCTACTCCGAGCCGCAAAACGTGTTCGAGGAAGACCCCGAGCTCGCCGAGCGCCTCTACAACGTGGTGCGCGAATTCAAGCGGCCCACGCTCGGGCGCAGGCGCGGCATCAACGTCGACCGCCCGAAGACGGACGACACGAAGAAGGCGAACGAAAAGAAGGACGACGCGAAGACGGCGGAGGCGGCGTCATGAAGCGCGTGGGCGTGATTGGCGCGGGGCGCTTCGGTCTGTCGCTGGCGCGCGCGCTTGCGGAATCGGGCACGGAGGTGCTGATGTTCGAGCGCAACGGCGCGCGCGTGCAGCAGGCGCTCGAGGTCGTGGCGGAGTCCGTGCAGGGCGACGCCACGGTGGCGAAGAACCTGGAGGAGGCGGGCGTGGGCGAGTGCGACCTCGTGGTGGTGGCGATCGGCTCCAACATCGAAGCCTCCACGCTCGCGCTCGCGAACTGCAAGGAGATGGGCGTGCCGCTCGTCTATGCCAAGGCCTCAAGCGAACTGCACGGCCGCATCCTGCTCAAGCTGGGCGCGGACAAGGTGATCTATCCGGATCGCGACAGCGCGCATCGCCTCGCGCACGCGATCGCGAGCGGCGGCGCGTTCGACCTGCTCGAAATCTCGGAAGGCTGCTCGATCGCGGAGATCGACGTGCCGGCCTCCTGCGCGGGCAAGACGCTCGCGCAGGCGGATCTGCGCAAGAAAACGGGTGTGACGGTGCTCTGCGTGCGCCGGCTCGACGAGAATCCGAAGAAGCCGCGGGCCGTGCTCATTCCCGGCCCGAACGATCAGATCCACGCGGACGACAAGCTCATCGTGTTCGGTACGCGCAAGCAGATCGATGCCGTCAACGAAAGGTGAGGAGCGTGGCGCGGGGGAAGGCGCCGCGCGCGTAGAGGGCGGCCGCGCCGCCCACCGTGCTCGGATAGGGCACGGTGACGCCCTTCACGTGGAACGCCCAGCGCGCCGCGGGGGCGTCGGCAATGCGCACGCCCTCCACCGTGTTCACGTGGTCGCCCTCTGCAAAGCCGTTGCCCCGCCAGACCGCGCCCGTCGTCTCGTTCGACACCACGAGGTCGAGGTCGTTGACGAGCGTCTTGACGGCGTAGCCCATGCCCGGATAGTCGATCCATGCGAGCTGCACGTCGAGCGGCGCGCGGCGCGTGGTCGTCACGCGCACCACGTGGTCGCTGCCCTGGTCAAACGGAATGCGATCAAAGCAGCGGATCGCGCGGTTCGAGGGATAGAGGCTCTCGCCCACGTCCACGCGCCCCCAGCCCTGGCGGTTGTTCGGCGCCGTCTCCACGCCGTCGCCGTCGATGCAGTCCGCGTCCTCGAAGACCGAAAGATCCTGCGCGCCGCCCGTGAGGATGGCCTTCACAAGCGCGGCCGTGGGCGCGTCGAAGCCACGCCGCGTGCGCAGATCCTCGCGCACCAGCGCCGCCGCGCCCGCCACGAGCGGCGTCGCCATCGAGGTGCCGCCACAGTAGAAATAGTTGGTGTTCGCGGCGAAAACGCCCCATGAGATGGTCACGAGATTCGTGATCTGCGTGGAACGCGTGGAGAGAATCATCGTGCCGGGCGCGCACACGTCCGGCTTGATGCGGCCGTCCTCCGTCGGACCGCACGCGGAGCGCATCCAAACCGAGGCCGGATTGTTGGCGAGGTCGGCGTAGGTCGTCAGATTCGTGCGCAGCGATTCCGTCGCACCCACGGCAATCACGTTCTTCGCGGTGGCCGGCACGTTGATGGTGGCATCGCCATAGGTGTTTCCCGCCGCGAACACGGCCACGTTCTCCGGATGGTTCCAGAGATACAGGTCGATGGATTCGCACATCGCCGTGTAGAGGTTGATGTTATTTGCGTCATCGTATCCCCAGCTCTCGGAGGCAATGCGTGAGGGGAAGTTGGTCTCGTCGGGACGAAACAGCTGCTCATACGTCACATTTCCCGCAAGGACCTTTCCCTTTGTTGTGGTGCCCTGCCACACATTCAGGCGCGCACCGTGGGCGACGCCGCGGATCCGGGCGCCTGACAATGCACCTGAACCGACGAGCGAACCGGCGACGTGTGTGCCGTGGCCAATGAAGTCGGACGCGCTGCAGTCGGGAATCGTGCGAATGGCGCACACGCGGTTCGAGAAGTCGGGCATGAGGGTGTCGATGTTGCCCGTGTCGAGGCCGCTGTCGAGCGTGGTGATGATTTCGCCCGCGCCCGTGAGTCCGTGCGCGTTCCAGAGCGTCCGCGCGTTGAGGAGCCCCGCGTTGACCACCACGTCGTTGAGCAGGCGCGCGGGCGCGTAGGGTTCGATCCAGCGCACGTCGCCACGCCGCGCGAGCGTCGCCACGAGCGCGCGAGGCGCGCGCAGGCGCAAGGGGAGGGAGGGCGTGGCGGGCCCGATCTCCACCGCGCCCTGCGCGAGGGCGGCGGCGAGGATGCGCGGGCGGTCTTCCGTCTGCAGCGGCACCACGGTGAGCTCGAGGGTGGCGTCGGTCAGTGCGGGAAGGCGCTTCGACATCTTGTCGTCGGGCGCGAGCTCGGTGGCGGCGGCGAAGCAGGGCTCCTGCGCGAGGCGGCGCAGCGCGGCCGCGTCGACCTCGACCGTCAGCGCGCGCGGCGGCAGCACGCCGAGCACGCGCGCGCCGCAGGCCTCCGCCCGTTCGCGCACGGTCTTCGTCACGGGCTCGGTCGCCGCCAGCGCATAGAGCGCCGTGCCGCGCGCAGAGGGCGTCTGCTCCACCGCGAACGCCGTCGGGAAATTCGTCGCCACGACTGTGCGCCCCGCCAGCAGGATCTCCTGCGGCCGAGGCGCGTCCCGTTTCTCTCCACGCGCCCACCACACGCCCAGTGCGCACGCAGCGCCAAGGCAGAGAAGCACGAGTGGACGCTTCGTCTTCATGCGCGGAAGTCGAGCAGATGGCCGAGGATGGAGCGGAAGCCGCGGTAGTAGAAGCCCACGTCGAAGAGCGCGCGCGGCGAGAGCAGGCGGCGCAGCAGCGCCTCGGGCTGGAAGAAGCCCGCGTACACGCGCCGCACGGCCGCCTTGATGTCGTCCTCGCTCGCGCGGGGCGTCTTCGTGATCTGGCGGCGCATGTCGTACTCGTCCCAGTCGAGCGTCGTGAGGCCGTCGTGCTCCTTGAGCTCGCGGAAGAGCGGCGTGCCGGGATAGGGAATCGTCATCGTGCACTGCAGCGTGGAGGCCCAGCCCTTGGCGAGCATGCGGCGCGCGAGGCGCACCGTGTTGGCGATCTCCTCCGGGCCTTCCCACGCATGGCCGAACATGAACGTGAGGTGCACGTCGAGCCCGGCCTTGTGCGCCCATTCCGCGCCCTGCTCCACGTCGGCCACCGCGAGCTTCTTCACGAAGCGGTCGAGCGTCTCCTGATTGGCGCTTTCCACGCCGAAGAGCACGAGGCGAAAGCCCGCGCGGCGCATGAGTTTGTAGTCCTCGAAGGTGAGCCGGCCGAAGCGCATGTTGCAGTCGATGCGCACCTTCTTCGGATAGCCGCGCCGGATCATCTCGTTGCAGAACGCGCGCATCCACTCGCCCACGGGGAAGGAGCCGGAATCGTCCATGATCTCCTTCACGCCGTAGCGCGTGATGAGGTCGCCGATTTCGTTCACCACGTCGATCGGGTCGCGCGTGCGGTAGGTGGGATAGAGCGTCGTCCAGCTGCAGAAGGTGCACTTCGCGTGCCAGCAGTCGCGGCCGGACATCACGTACGTGCCCGGCGTCTTGCGGAAGTTGCCGTTGCGGTAGGCGTAGAGCTGCCAGTGGCAGAGGTCGCGGTCGATCCACGGCGCGGCGTTGAGGTCGTGGTCGAGGCGGAAGCGGCCCGTGTTGCCGCCGCGGTGCCAGATGCCGGGCTCGAAGCGCGCGGAATCGAACGCGCTCGCCACGAGGTTGCACAGCAGGAAGTCCCAGTCGCCGCCCGTGAGCACGTAGTCGACGGCGCAGGCGGCCATCGTCTCGTCCGGCAGGGCCGTGACGTGGTCGCCCACGAGCACGACCTTCGCGGTCTTGCCGGCGGGCGTGGCCTTGAAGGCATCCACCCACGCCCAGTGGCGCTTGACCACGGGCGTCTTCGTCTCCACGACCACCACGTCCGGCGCGAAGGCCGCGAGGCGGCGCTCGAACTCGGCGGGCGACCACTCCTCGGCGATGCCGTCGAGCCAGGCCACGTCGTGGCCGGCCTTCTTGAGCATCGTCGCCGCGGTGGCGGGCACCACGGGGAAGATGTAGGTGGGGCGCGAGAACCACTGGAACTGCCGGTTCTGCGAGAGCAGCGGCACGCCCTTCTCGCTCGGCAGCGGCGGATAGCAAATGGCGATCTTCATGCTGTGCGCGCCCCTTCGGCGATTACCACTTGTAGCCGAGGCCGATCATGTAGCGGAAGTCGCTCGACTTCGTGCTCGGGCCGGGGTTGGAGTTGTAGTCCCAGTCGATCTTGCCCATGAGCTGCCACGCGGCGGAGAGCGCGTAGGTGAAGCCCACGTCCGCGTCGATGAGGTAGCTGTCGGCCCAGTCGCTCACGTCGGGCAGATATTCGAGGTTGTGCGTGAAGGCGAGGCCGGAGACCCAGCGCGGCGTCCACGAGAGGTGGTGCGCGTAACGCACGGTGCAGCGGTCGTCGTCGGACGCGTGCTCGTACTTTTCCTTGATGTACGTGACGCCGGCTTCCTGGTTGAACGACCACTTGCCCGTGAGGCCGTGGGTGTAGCCTTCCAGCCACTGGTAGCCCATGCCGAGACC